>CAIRMR010000138.1 GCA_903879715.1 uncultured Bacteroidales bacterium | reverse complement strand
TATAATCCCTTAAACATAACTGGAAGTTGATGAGAGCTCCCATTTGAGCGTTTGTCAAGGTGATTTTTGGCAATGTTGCGTTATAGTCTTTCTGAGCCTGTGACCAGGTGGAAGGAGGTGTTCCAATATATTGGAAACTGCTAGCGTTGTATGTTTGAACTGATGGGTTGGTAATAGGATCATAAATATTCAAATATCCATCATAGCTGTTTGTTGTTAATGCAGCCCACATGTTTGATTCCGCATCTTTATTCCTGTTCAGAATATCAACACCACCGATAGTGAGTTTTGCTGCAAGTTGATCGAGTAATGATTTTACATTATCCCTGGTTTGTTTCCAGTATTTTGTGGTAGTTGCTGAGGTGATTTTGGGTGAATCAGTTCCTGTTCCTGAATGACAACCTGTTACATTACATCCACTAAAGTTTCCTTTAGCTACAAATGTGTGCCCACCTGCTCTGCCTGTTTGGGTAGCCATATGGCAATCCTGGCATGAAGCAACTGTTGTGTGTGGTGAATTGGTGTAACCGGTTCCGAATTCAATACCACCTTTACCAGCGTATACTGCACCAGCTGTTCCGTAGTGGGTATGTGTTCTGTAACTAGGTTTAATTTTGTTCAAACCATTAGCCTGAGCTGCATCATAAAATACAACAGTTGGGAAATTCTTCAAACTGTCATAATTAAGTACGTTTTTGTTTGTATTCGAATTGGTGAAAGGACGTGGCTGATGGCATTTAACGCATAAATTGCTTATTCCGCCATCCTGGGTGAGGTTGATTTCTTTTGCACCACCATAAAATGTCAATGAAACAGGAGCAACAGTTGTCAAAGCAGGAATGTCAGCCGAAGTGTAGGTAGTATGAAGACTGCTATGACAGGTTACACAGGTAATTTCGCCAATAGCTGCAGTAGCGATTGTATTATAGTTATTTGTCCATCTGTTATCAGTACCCATTGTAAAAGTTGCTGGTACATTGTTTTTACAAACATACTGGAACGCTTCTGATGCATGGCAAGGTGAACATCCTACATTGCCTGATTCTTCAAATGCGGCTTCACCGTAGCTGTGTTTCGAAAACTCGAATTCTGTAGCAGCTAATTCAACTGTTGCAGGATTGTGACATTCGGTACATGTTGTTGAAGCATCAACACCATCTTTTCCATCAGCTCCAGCCGGGCCGGTCTTGCCCATTGGCCCTTCTTTAGTACAAGCAGAGAAGATACTGGCTCCGATAAATAGGAATCCAACACCGATCACTAAGAAATTTTTTTTCATAATTTACTGGTTTTGTTTTGTTTATGTTTGATTATTAGGGTTTCGTTGTTATGTGTAGGCTTTTATATAATGTTATAAAATTAACAAAGCAAAATTGTGATATTATATTTTAGCGTTGGTAAAAAAGCCGATGATATATTTATCCGTATCAAAGGAAATATTCCTGTTTCTTATTGATATATGTCAATAATGCAATATTTATATATATGTAATGAGGTTGGTTATTATACTGTAATGGCTACTTTAAATTATACTCTTAATCGGTTAACAATTGATAATGATTATTCTAAATGTGTTTTTAATTTTTAACGCTGTTGTTTTTGTCCAATACTCCGGTAATTTTTTTTAACCGCAAAGCGATGCAGTGAGCCAGCCGAACTGGACACAAAGTGTTAAAACGCAGAATGTCAACACTTTAATGCATAAAGACTAAATTTCGTATCTTGCTGATAATTTATCGTTTGAAATTTATTAACGGACTATTGTTTGTCTTAAACCTGTAAATATTTTGCCAGGTGAGATTTTTAGGATATTATGCCCGAATAATTTATATTGGTTTATAGGAATACTTACAGAAAGACACTCAGTTCCCGTCTTTTTAATTAAAAGCTGTTAAGAAAAGTGGTTAACTTAACTTTAAGTCTTATTAAAAAGTCTAAAGAAGATAGGATTAAACAGTAAAAATAAATCTCAAAATATATTTTTTGCAGCCCTAAAAATGGATATTTATTCCAGGCTGCAACCTAAAAACAGGCATATTAAGATGTTCAGTGTAACTGGAAGTTGTACCTGCATTAAATGTAAAGTCCGCCTGGGCGAATGTAAAGTCAGCTTGCAACATAATGCTTACCTGTTCATATAACTTGTACTCAAATGATGCCCCTGTGAGAAAAGCGAATTTTAATGATTGAGAACTCGTTTTCCAGAAGTTCATTCTACCCACCAGGAAAGTGTTAACCCCATAAAATTGATCTGGTGTTCTTGTTTTGAATATTCCTCCCATTAGTTTAAAACTTGTGTGAAGTTTCGGGCTTAAGGCTATTTTATAATATGCACCAGCCATATAAGTTGAAAGTTTGTAAGGCCCGGAAAGCAAGTCAACACTTTTATACTCCGGTGCATTCTGCAGGTAATCCTCTGCATAATAGCCTGATGCAAAATCAAATGAGTTCATGGAAATATCAACTCCGAATCCCAGTTTTGGTGAAACAAACCAGGCAGCTTCTCCTCCAAAACTCTTTCCTAACAAAGCATACCCGCCTTTTCCAAATTCGTGGGATGCAAATTGCCCCATGGGTAAAGCACCGCCAAACCTTATTCCAACAAATGAATTGTATTTCTGAGCCGAAATGGATTTAATGCATAAACTACTTACAATGAGTATGATAATGAGGTGGGAGTTCTTTGGCATGTGAGAATATTAATTTAAATCCAAAAGTACTAAAATGCTGACAAAGATAAAATCTCAATTTTAACGTAAAAATGCGTCAACAGGTTCGAAAAGCAAAAGCCACCCGAAAGCAGATGGCTTTTAAATTGTTATTACTTATGCATACAGATACAATCTGGATGATAAAAAACTCAAATCCTATTGATTTTAATAAGATTTGAGAAGCAGATTGTCATTTATTCATAAAGAACTTTGTGGCATTCGGAACAAAGAGCTGTTTTCCATTTACCCCGGATTTCGGTAGGGTGAACAAATTCCATCGAATTTCCTAAAGCAACTGTCTGAACTTTTCCTGTAGGACCCTGAGCAAGGAAACTATGACACATATCACAATTCCTGGATATAGTTTCTCCGGAAGCTGTTTTATGCCTGTCGGAATGGCAGCGGAAACAACCATCCGATTCCAGGTGACCGATATGATCGAGGTACCTGGTTGCATCAACTTTCATAAAAGGGAAAACATTTTTATCATACTCGCCAATAATAGCAAGTATAGCTTTGTTTATACGCTGTGTGTTTTTGGCATAAGCTTCGGGCTGTTCGTCTTTATAATACGTTACTATTACATCTTTAATTGCCATATGAGCACTGTCTTTGGTATTATAAGTGACTTTCAGTGCTTCCATGGCTGCCATTTTAATGAAAGGGATATCAGCTGGAATTTTACCGGAAACCATTGCATTATCAATAAAGTTAGGGGCCGATAAATATTTGTGCGACGGACGGTTATGGCAGTCCATACAATCCATAGTTCTTTTTTCGAGGGAATCAAGTGCTTTGTTGTCAACCGGATTTTCTTCGTCCATAAATATCTTGACTTTACCGGATTTTAAATCCGTATATTTCACCCATGGAATGCTTTCCCTGTCATTAGTGCCTGCGGCATACTCAATCTTAATCCCTTTATTAATGTGCCAGTGTATCCCTTCCGAAAGACCTTTGGCGCTATACTGCGGACCGATTTTCATCAATAGTGATGTATTCCATTCTGTATTACCTGAATCAGCAATATACGAGCGCAGGTTTCTGAGCTTCTGGGAATAAAACTTTTCAGGCCAGTGGCATCTTTCGCAGGTTTCACTGGCCGGACGAAGGTTACGAAGAGGTGTTTCAATCGGAGTTGAATATTTCTTGAAGATTACTGAATAAACCTGGTAAAGCCCTGATAATTTGGATTTAACATACCAGCCTGCTCCTTCGCCTACATGGCATTCAACACATCTTACGTTGGCATGCGACGAATTTTGGTAAGCAGTATACTCCGGTTCCATCACCTTGTGACAAAGTTCACCGCAAAATTTTACTGACTCAGTATAATGGAAAGCCTGGTAACTTCCCATTGCTGTTGCTACGAGTAAAACAAGGGTGATTATTGAAATTCTTACTACAGCCGTCCGGTTAATTTTGTTGTTCATATCTAAAACAGGCCATTTTTGCGTAGCATATTCCTGACCTTTCATTTTCCTCCTCTTATTCAACATTCCTATAGGGATCAACAGAAGCCCCAATACCAAAAACGCCGGCGAAACGATGAAAGTGAATAATCCCATATAGGGATTACTTTCACTCTGGAGCATGGTAAACAGAAAAAGTAAAATAATTACTATCAGGCTATTAACTGCCAGCAGAAAACCTGTAATGGTTATCCAGTTATACGCATTTCTAGGCATTTTCATGATGATGCGGAATTTAAATTGTGTTTATGCAGGTAGTTAGATATCTAGATATATTGTTTGAACAAAAGTAAGTAATAATACTAAAATTTATTACGGCTTGTGCTATTTATAAGTAGTCTTAATAGCAGTGGAGAACAGCGTTTGAATCTTTTCCAATATCCTCAAAACTAAGTTGAATCAGTGAGACTATAATTTCAGGAACGGTAGTGAACTGAAATTATCTAGTCGAACTGATCCCGAGCGAAGTCGAGGGATCTCCCAGGTCTTATTCCTAGCCCCTATGGGCGAAATGGAAAAGAAATCCTTTGCTGATACCTCGGCCGCTTGCGGCGAGGTAGTTTATTATCAATTAATAATTATTGCATTCCACGTAACAAGTGCTTGGAATGTAAGGAAAGAAATGTTGGAATATAATCTTGTTACAGGCGAAATTGTATCAGCAAAAGCCACTTCTGGCACAATCAGTTTTTATGTTTATGGAAAATTATGGACAAAAAAAAGGTGACCTGAATAGGACACCTTTTTAAGTTAAGCTGAAAAATTATTACAAGCTTTTGATATAGGCCACGAGTGCCCACCTGTCGGCTTCGTCAGTAACTTTCTTTTCAAAATTAGGCATTTCGTCACGACCAACAAAAGACTGGAAGTAAACATCACCTAAACCTTGACCTTTAAATTTAGCATCAGCAAATGAAGGAATCAATGTTTTCAAGCTGGCTGATTTTGTACCATCGCCCAAACCTTTTGCACCATGACAGGATTTGCAATTCTTCAGGTATAGGTCTTTTCCAACAGTAGCAATTGACGGATCACCGGCTTTAACAGTGCTCTTCATTGATTTGTACTTAGCAGGAATAGTCCAGGGACCACCAGCTTTTTGTGCCATAGCAACATTTGCTGCGATAAAAAGGATTGCTGTAAAAAGTAATGCAGCAAGTTTTGAATTTTTCATGATTGGTAGATTTAAGTTATTTTAAGTTGTATTGCAATATTTATTCCAAAGGTAAAAAGAAATATCAGACCAGTTGGTCATTCGTATAAAAATATATAAATAAGTGCATGTGATGTTCTTATTCGTCCTAAAAAAATACCAGAATAAGTTTAATCAGGAGAGCGGTAATCAAGGTTATGGCTGAAACAATCATTATGAAAAGCCCGAATTTACCAACATTCCCTTCCGAATCACGGGCTATGTAACCTGTAATTACACCAACAACAGCAAAGATGATTAATAGTGTAGCTGCAATTGTTGACCCGGAAATAAGACTAAGGACTACTATTCCTGGCAATCCAACAAGGGCAATAAGTCCGACTGTGAGACAGCCTTTGGCTTGTATGAAATCGAAGAGTACCGAGAAAAATTTGAGCAGAAAATAAAGGATCAGCACAATGAAAAGCAGGATGGGAATAAGTACCCATGGGCTTGCATCACCTATCCGAAAGGCAGTTTCCATATTGTAATTCTTTTAGTACTTATTTTTTAGCAATGACAAAACGAAATGTGCTTCTGTTATATTTTTCTGACATTATTTAACAATTGCCCTGATCATTTCTTTGAACATCTGCAAATGTATTGGTAATAACAGGTACCAGTACATCCTTCCGCTTAATCCATGAGGCATAAATGTGGCAGTCTGGTAAAGGTAATATCCATCCGTTTTTTTTACGATCTTGAATTCGAGCCATGCCTCGCCGGGAACTTTCATTTCGGCAAACAATAACAATCGCATTTTATCCCTGTCGGCAATCAGTACCCGCCAGAAATCCAACGAATCGCCCGGATTCAGGTCAGCTACACTTCGCCTTCCTCTTCTTAGTCCAACGCCACCGACCATTTTATCTATCAGACCTCTCACTTTCCAGATCCAGTCCGCATAATACCAGCCTGTATCACCGCCAATTGAAAATACTTTGTTCAAAACACGTTGCGGATCGCCATCGATATGTAAAATCCGCCTGTCGTGCATCACTCCGTAGGTCGGAACTTCCAGGCGTTGAAACAGCTGCCCGGGTTTTTTAAAAGAAACAGCGTCAGTCCAGCTCGACTGAACTGTATCCAGGTTAATTCTCTCCAACGCCCTTTTGCAGGCTTCCTTATAAGTTAGCGGAGTGATTCCCAATATATCTTTAAGCCTCGTATCCTTGCAAACTACTTCTACTTTCATGCTGTCAACCAGGTTAACTGCCAGGTAATACGAGGTAGAAGTTACGAAGTAAAGCCAGTATGAAGAAATCCTTGGACTTATAAACGGTACTACAAATATGTGCCGTTTCAATCCCCTGACTTCGGCATATTGCAGCATCATTTGTTTATATGAAAGTATCTCTGCTCCTCCTATATCAAACGTTTGATCGTAAGTTGCCGGATTGAGCATGCATCCTAAAAGGTATTTTGGAACATTTCCCACAGCTATCGGCTGGCAAAGCGTTTTTACCCAGGTCGGGGCAACGATCACCGGCATTTTTTCCATCAGGTCCCTGATAATCTCGAATGAAGCGCTTCCGCTTCCTACAATGATTCCGGCCCGGAGAACAGTGACATGTTTTTCTGATTTCTGCAGAATATCTTCGACATTCCTCCTGGATTGCAAATGCCTGGAAAGCTTTTTTGAATTGGAAATCCCGCTCAGGTAGATAATTTGCCGGCAATTTGTGTTTTTAATAAATTCTGCGAAATTACCGGCCGACAAAGCTTCTTCATTCATGAACTCCGAAATGGATGTTGACATGGAATGGATCAAGTAGAATGCTACATCAATATCCAAAATATAAAGTGAAGCAGGGACAGGTTTCAGAAGATCGGCTTCAATCCCACGGATTCCTTCCATCGATTGTTCGGAAGTCATTAAGCGTTCCAGGTTCCTGACAAGACAGATTACTTCATGACCTTCTTCCCGCAATTGTTGCAACAACCTTTTTCCAATGTAACCAGTACTACCGGTAAGCAGTATTTTCATGTATGTATTTCGGATTTGTATGATATCAGACCGTGTAAAACTTGAATTTCTCATTTAACTTATGAAAACCAACAAATTAATATAATTCCTTGTGGCATTCTGAACAGAACTTAGTTTTCCACTTCTCTTTTATCTGAGTTGGATGTTCAAACGGAAGTGTCGAATTAATATAGGCGTTGGAGATATTTCCGGTTGGACCTTGCGCAATAATGGTGTGACAGGTTTCACAATTTCTTGAAATGGTTTCCCCTTTTGCCGTCTTATGCCTGTCGGAGTGGCATCGGAAACAACCTTCCGATTCCAAATGCCCAATGTGATTGGGGTATTGACTTGCATCAGCCCTCATATAGGGAAATGCATTCAGGTTGTATTCTGCCTGGATAGCTGCAATCGCCTTTGTAATAAGTTGTTCCTCCGATTTCAGCACTTCCGGATGTTTGTCCTTGTAGTATTTTATAATGGTTTCGCTTATCTCACGCATGGCAACCTCTTTATCCTGAAAAGGTATTTTTAATGCCTCCATGGCTGCTTCCTTGAAATAAGTCAGATTCTTTGGAATCAGGCCTGTAACGAAAGCATTATCAAGATAATCGGGCGCGGATTTAAAGAGATGGGATGCGCGGTTGTGACAATCCATGCAATCCATTGTGCGTACTTCCAGTTTATCAAGAGTTTTCTTCTCAAGTAGATTTTCTTCATCCTCGAAAATCTTAACTTCTCCTGTTTTAAGGTTAGTAAGCTTTACCCAAGGTATGCTTTCCCGGTCGCGTGTATCAGAAATATAGTCAATCCTGAAGTTTTTATTAATATGCCAATGTATGCCTTCCGAATTACCCATTGATTTAAATTCCGGACCTATTTTCATGACAAGGGACAAATTCCATTCGGTATTGGCTGAATCAGCCAGGTATGAGCGTTGTACACGTAGTTTCCTGGAATAAAATTTTTCGGGCCAGTGGCAGCGTTCACACGTTTCGCGTTCAGGCCGCATGCTATGAATAGGAGTGGGTACAGGTCTTGGGTATTTTTTGAAAAGGGTAGAATACACCTGGTATAGTCCCGATAGTTTTGATTTGACATACCAGTCGGCTCCCTGCCCAACATGACATTCGACACAGGTAACCCTGGCATGGGACGAATGCTGATAAGTTACGTACTCAGGTTCTTCCACCTGGTGACAAAGCTTACCACAGAATTCATTTGATTCGGTATATTGATAAGCCCTAAAAGTACCCATGACTGATGCTATCAGAAAAATCGTAGTGATAAGAAAAATCTTCACAACAGTGCCCCAATCCTCCCTTTTATTAAGATCAATTACCGGCCATGATTCATTTCGTAGCTGCGCTGCTTTTCTTTTACGGATATTGATAACAACTCCAACAGGAATCAGAATCAACCCTAAAACCAAAAATGCCGGTAATACAATATAAATGTAGAGACCCAGGGAAGTACTGGTTTGTGTTGAAAAAACTGAATAAAGATAAAGCACCAGGATTAAAATCAAGCTATTGGCTGTAACAATAAAGCCTGTAAGGCTAAGCCAATTGTAAAATGCTTTGATATTTTTATCAGCCACCTGGATTCCGGTTATTATGTATTGGTAAAGATATATTTAATATTTTAAATATATGAATAATTGGAAACTGATTTATATCAATATTTTATTGATTGTTGTCCCGTTGTTGTATTAAAGTCATAAATCCCAAATTTAATATATGCTTTTCTATCAGTTATGGTCAGAAAGGCTAGATTGGTGTAGAAAGCAGAATGTGTTATTCTTCCAACTTAAGTTCAACTCCCGGCCGGGGTTCGTCGAATTGCTCTAAATTATTATATTTAAGAAGGAACTTAAGTTTTATGCATTTTTCCTGGGAAATGGAATACATACTGTCTCCTTTTTTTACTTTGTATGTTCTGTCTGGATTTGATTTCTTTTTAGCTTTAAGATACAGCATCTGCCCCGGTGTGATCTGATCACTTTCCCTAAGGTCGTTTTGCCTGTAAACATGGAAAATAAACATATGAAATTCTTTTGCAATGCTATACCAGGTGTCATCTTTTTTAGCAAAAATGAAAGGCACATTGCAATTAGTGTATACCTTTCGGCCCGAATTAGACGCATATAAAGTCTTATATTCGGATGGAGCAGGCATAGTGTAATTCTTGCGAAAAAAAACCCGGTCTTCTTTAATTACCAGCCTGTCATCTGTTTTTACTGGTCTTTTTTTATCCTGGCTTTTTTTGTCCTGGCTTTTTTTATCCTGTGTTGTTGTGGCCTGGTCTATTTCAGTTTCAGGACCGTTTATAGCGATCTCTTCTGAATTGCCAGAAGGCCCATCCAGAAGGTAAAGTTTGTTGGCTTCTATTAACCGGATTAATATATTGGGATAATCAGGATTGGTGGCGTATCCGGCTTGTTTCAATCCTCTTGCCCATCCTTTATAATCGTTGATCTGGAGGGTAAACAGTGCGGAATATCTTTTTCGTGTTGTGAGAAAAATAGAATGATCGCGGAATGATTCGTCAACGCTTTTGTATTTCCTGAAACATTCTTTCTCCTTATCATCATCATAGAGATATGTATCCCCACGCCAATCCTGCTGACACTTTATACCAAAATGGTTTTTTGTGTCCAGGGCAAGTATGCTTTTCCCGCATCCACTCTCAATCATGCCCTGCGCGAGGGTTATACTTGCAGGAATTTTATAAAGTTCCATTTCCCTGATTGCAATGGATTTATACTTTTTTATATAAGCGGCGTAGTCCGAATTAACAAGCGGCTGCGCTGTTAAAAAATAAGTTAAGAGCAGAAAAAAAGAGAAAAAGGTAATTCGCATCCTCATAAACATTTCAAATTAATGGCTAAAATACAAAATGCATGCTTTTCTTATGCTTTTTTAGAAGTGAGATATCAACAGCTATATAGTCTTATATGTTAATTAAAAAAATACTTTAAAATAAAGATCAAACATGTTCGTACATAGTATAAATATGAAGAATGAATAAGTTAATAGTAAAAATAATTACAAGCATTTGGGTTTATATTTAACGCTTTGATCGTAAGGACAAAGAGGTTTGGTTTTCTGTTTGATAATTTGGTTCAGAAGTGCCAGTTGGGAAATGGGGATTTTTGATTTGGAGAACTTTTATTCCCCGTCTTTTATTTGTACGGTAAATGTTTCACGGTGAAAAGGAGTACTACCTATTCTCAGAATAGTTTTACGATGTTCAAGCGTTGGATAGCCTTTGTTCCTGCTCCATCCATATTCGGGGTGCATTTCGTTCAATTTCATCATATAATCATCACGGTATGTTTTTGCCAAAACAGATGCCGCTGCAATCGATAGAAATAGTCCATCGCCTTTTATAATGCACTGATGCGGAATCTCATGAAAGGGTTTAAACCGATTGCCGTCAACGAGTATAAACTCAGGTAAAATTGAAAGCTTAGCCAGTGACTTATGCATTGCCAATATGGAAGCATTCAGAATATTGATCTGATCTATTGCTATATTATCAACCATATCAACAGCCCAGGCTAACGCTTCGGCTTCAATTACTAAGCGTAATTTATCACGTTGCGCCGGAGTAAGTTTTTTGGAATCATTTAAAAGTGGATTTAGATAATCAATCGGCAAAATTACTGCGGCTGCAAAAACCGGACCTGCAAGGCATCCACGACCTGCTTCGTCGCATCCGGCTTCAATCAGATTATTCGTAAAAGAAGATTTTAACATTCTGCTTCATTTTGTGAATCCAATCAAAAGTCTTCATTAACTGGAATTTACGCAATTATAATTTTCAGTAATTTAAAAATCAACTAATGACCCAATAAACCCGCACCGCAACAAAGGCCAGGAAATAGCCTAAAGCAAGCATCTCAAACCAGAATTTACGCTTTATCAGAGTCACACTCCCGGTAATAAAAAACGACATCGGGATAGCAAACAGATAATTGATTGAAAGTATAGGCCATCCGGGAAGAAGCATAATGATAAGCACTGCAAAACTGAAGTTGAACAATATCCAGGATCTGCGTCGCAGGCTGATCAGCTTATCATTCATCAGATTTAAAACAGCAACCATAGTAACTACCATTACAAAACCAGAAACATAAAGCCATATTGTGTTAACTGCTGAAAGCCTTGGCGGTAACATGAAATTGAACATACTAGCCGATAACCTGTACAAACCTTTTGGGAGATTATCATACCAGAATAGTCCGCTTATGTAATACAGAAAAGGCAAAATAAAGCCTATAACTGAAACAGCATATTCGCGCCAGGATGAAATACGGTATGTTATGAATGTGAACCAAATCATAAGCAGCAGAAAAGCCAGCGGGATATAGAAAAGTGAAGCAATTCCGATGGAAAATGCTGCAGTAAATACCTGGTGGTAGGCAGCTTGCCGTCCGTACATTCCCATAATGGAATATAATGCTATAACAATGAATATTGCTGCAGGAAGAATGGCGTGCATAGTCTGATATTTACTACTCCAGCTGTAAGCCAGTAAGATAATAATCGCAGGTAGGAAATTACTCCTCTTAAAAAAACTATTTGACTGGTATACGTAGAACAAGACTAAAGCCTGTATAACTACCAGGATTAGTGCAATTGAAACTGTTAAAGACGGGAAGTGCTGTATCCAGCTAACCAGAAGCAGATATAAAGGACCATCAGAAGGTGTTATAACCGGAAGTACAGGATTTACGAAGGCCGGAAACCACGTTAAAACAAGTATTACAGTAAAAATTGTAAACTGTATAAATGTTCCTGATTTAGAAATCCACTTGAGCATCAGATGAGCATTTTTTATAAAACAAATTACATCAGGTCTTTCCCGATATCGTTGCGGAAATATGAATTTTCGAATTTAATCCGGGAAGCTGATTCTAAAGATAGGGCAATGGCGGAGGTTAAATCATCAGCAAGTGTAGTAACGGCTATAACCCGGCCCCCGGAACTGATAATATTTTCATTATCAGAACTTGTACCAGCATGAAATACCAGGCTTTTATCAACTGTTTCCAATCCGGTAATTACCTTGCCTTTTACATAATCTCCCGGATAACCACCCGAAACAATCATTACACATGCTGCTGTGCGATCATCTGTTTCAAGTTTTATTTCAGAAAGACTTCCATTTGCTGTCGCCAGAAAAATTTCTAATAAGTCGTTCTTAATTCGGGGTAAAAGCGATTCCGTTTCGGGGTCGCCCAGTCGAACGTTGTATTCAATCACAAATGGATATCCTTTCACATTCATCAATCCGAAAAAAAGGAATCCCTGGTAAGGAATCCCATCTTTCTGCAATCCCTCAACAGTTGGTCTGATCACACGATCTTCCACTTTCTGCATAAATTCCTTGCCGGCAAATGGCACGGGTGATATGGAGCCCATTCCACCTGTATTCGGACCGGAATCGCCAACGCCAATACGTTTGTAATCTTTTGCTTCGGGCAAAACAAGGTACTCACGTCCGTTGGTTATGGCAAAAGCCGAAAGTTCTATCCCATCCAGAAACTCTTCAATAACAACCATTTCCGATGCTTTTCCGAATCTCTGGTTGGCAAGCATATCGGTAAGCTCCTTTTCTGCTTCGTGTAAGGTTTTGCAGATCAATACCCCTTTTCCTGCGGCAAGGCCATCTGCCTTAAGCACATAGGGCGGATTTAATGTTTTCAGAAATTCTATTCCTTCGGCAAGCGTATTGTTTGTGAATGTTTTATAAGCACCTGTCGGAATGCCGTGCCTGATCATAAACTGCTTGGCGAAATCCTTGCTTCCTTCCAGTTCGGCTCCTGCTTTCTGAGGACCGATTACCGGTATATTTTTCAATAAGGCATCAGTAAGAAAAAAATCGTGAATTCCACGAACCAAAGGATCTTCCGGGCCGACTATCACCAAATCAACCTGGTTTTCCAAAACAAACTGTTTTATACCTTCGAAGTCAGTTCCACTTATCGGAACATTTTTGCCTGCAGAATTTGTACCAGCATTACCGGGAGCGATAAATAGCTGATCCAGCAGGGGACTTTGTGCAAGTTTCCATGCTATGGCATGCTCGCGGCCACCGCTGCCGATAAGAAGGACGTTTGTTTTTTTCATTTAGGGTAAAGGGTGTTTTTTTATTATTGAGACGCAGCATGCAACGCCTTTACTTTCAGCAATCAAGTGCTCCGATTAGTTCCTTCACATCTTTTACTCCATGCCGGTCACAGTATTCCTCAATTCCATCCAGTATTTTTATACATACCTGAGGGTCAACGAAATTGGCGGTTCCAACCTGTATGGCAGTTGCCCCTGCAAGCAGGAATTCAATTGCATCCGTTGCATTGCTGATTCCTCCTAATCCGATAACAGGTATTTTTATGGCTTTCGAAACCTGCCACACCATGCGAAGTGCAATGGGTTTTACGGCCGGACCTGAAAGCCCTCCGGTGATGGTTGAAAGTATGGGTCTGCGCTTTTCTGCATCTATAGCCATTCCAAGCAACGTATTTATAACAGAAACTGAATCAGCTCCTTCATCTTCAACAGCTTTGGCTATTTCGGCTATATTGGTAACGTTAGGTGAGAGTTTCACGATCATTGTTTTATCGTAAACTTCACGAACTGCTTTGGTAACAGCGCCAGCCATAGGGCATGAAGTGCCAAAAGCCATTCCGCCTTCTTTTACGTTGGGACAGGAAATGTTTAATTCAATTCCGGTAATTTTTTCGAGAGAATTCAGTTTCTCAGCCACTTCCATGTAACCTTCAACAGTTGAATCTGAAACATTTACAATAATATGAGTATCGTAATGTTCAATTTTCGGATAAATAGTATTTATAAAATAGTCTACACCTTTATTCTGAAGGCCAACGGAATTCAACATCCCGGATGGCGTTTCGGCCATACGGGGATAGCGGTTCCCATCACGGTTTTTCGAAGTACAGGCTTTGGTAAGTATTCCTCCCAACCTGTTGACATCAATAAAGTCATCAAATTCGATTCCATAGCCAAAAGTTCCCGAAGCTGACATAACCGGGTTTTTGAGCAGTAGATTATGTACGTTTACGGATAAATCATGCATTTTTGTTGTGTTTGATGTCGGATGTCAGATGTTTGATGTCGGATGTTGGTTGTCTGATATTAATGTTGGATGTCTGATTTAAATGTATTTACTGATTGAATTAGATTTCACCCCTCGCCCAGTCGCCCCTCGCCTTTTCGCCCCTCAACTTGTCTGTTTCAATAATCTTGTCAACTCCCTACAACTTAAGCTTTCGCGTATCAAAAACAGGTCCTTCGATGCAAGTGGTTTTATTTCCGTCAATGGTTTCGACCACACAGCACAAACAGGCTCCGATTCCGCAGGCCATGGTGTTTTCGAGTGAAATCTCGCAGGGAATAGTATGTTCAGCAGCTACCCTGGCAACGGCTTTCATCATCGGGTCGGGACCGCAGGCATAAATTGCGGAGTATTCTTTAACTTTTCCGGAAAACAACGAATGCTGAGTTACCATTCCTTTTTCACCGGATGATCCGTCATCGGTAGTAATAAATACTTCACCAAAGGGTTTATATTTCTCAGGTTCTATAATGTCATTGGAAGTACGTCCACCAATAAGTATATCCGGCTTGAATCCTTTCTCCTGCAATAGTTTTGCTAAGAGTAGCATTGGGGCAATTCCGACTCCGCCACCGATTAATAGTGCTTTTTTGCCTCCGGGCATACTAAAGGAATTGCCAAGCGGGTAAATTAGGTTTAACGCATCTCCTTCTTTAAGTTTTGAAAGGGCAACTGTGCCATCGCCTACTTTTTTAATCAGCAGGGAAAGCACATTTTTTTCATAATCAACATCGTATATAGAGAAAGGCCTGCGCAGGTATGTTGTGGTAGAGTTGCTTACAAGAACTTCGGCAAACTGCCCTGGTAATATCTGTGGCAGACTAACCGGGCATTTGAGATAAATGGCAAAGTAGTCGTCGGTGATATGGTGGTTATGAGTAACCTCAAAATCGTGGATAAATTTCTTCATCAGGGGCAATATTACAGGCGAAAATACTTAAAAAAAGTCCGCCATGGTTAAACGACGGACTCAATGCTTATTTTTCTTCAGCGGCCTCGCCGGTGTCGCCCGGAGAATCAGTTTCTCCTTCAGCTTCTTCAGCAGGAGCTGAAAAATCATTTATTCCATTGGCGATCAATAAATTATACCACTGTATAAGTTTACGTATATGTGAAGTATATACACGCTCACGATCATAATCAGGAATAACCGTCTCAAAATATGCTTTTAATGTTTTGTCGTCAGCTTTTGAATCTGGTGCCGGCTGATCGCCGGTTTTCTCAAGTATAAGCCTGAATACTTCCCGGAGAGGCATATCTTCGGTGGTTGTAAAAATACTTATTTCTCCCAATGAGCTTATTTTGTCGCTTGCAAATGCCTGTATGCGTTTGCCATCAATGAGCGATTCAATAATAACGCCGGTTTTAGTCTGAGCAATTGTTTTGAAAAGCCCTGGCTTGCCCGAAACGGATAAAATCTCTTTCAAATCCATAAAATGTTCTTAATTTTTATGCAAAATTACTCAAAACAATCTGTTTATACTACTATGTTATGCTTTTGCACAAAATTTAACACTTCTTATATTTCAAAACGGCCTGTATAATTGGAAGGCGTGATCTTCCCTAATTCGGCTTTTACTTTTGCCGACACATTAAGTGTTTCGATAAATGCACTGATGGCCTTGTGGTCGATATGTGTATTGATGCGTGTAAGTTCTTTCAGAGTTTCGTAAGGTTTTGGGAAACCTTCGCGGCGCAATATGGTCTGAATTGCTTCGGCAACAACAGCCCAGTTATTTTCAAGATCAGCCTGAATTTTATCTTCATTGAGGATCAATTTATCAAGTCCTTTTATCAGGGATTTAATAGCTATCAAAGTATGAGAAATAGGAACTCCGATATTACGGCTCACGGTTGAATCAGTCAAATCACGCTGTAGCCGCGAAATAGGAAGTTTTCCCGAAAGGTGCTCAAACAGGGCGTTTGCAAATCCAAAATTGCCTTCAGCATTCTCGAAATCAATCGGGTTTACCTTGTGAGGCATAGCTGAGGAGCCAATTTCACCGGCTTTTATTTTTTGCTTGAAATACTCCATTGAGATGTAACTCCACATATCGCGGCTCAAATCAATGAGTATTGTGTTGATGCGCTTCATATTGTCGAAAAGCGCTGCCTGGTTATCGTAATGTTCAATCTGGGTGGTATAGCGCAAGCGTTCGAGCGAAAGTTTGTTTTTTACAAAATTATCACCGAATTCAAACCAGTCAATATCAGGGTAAGCAACATAATGCGCGTTAAAGTTACCGGTAGCGCCACCGAATTTGGCCGAAAACGGAATGGTTTTCAGTAATTTGAGCTGCTGTTTCAATCTTTCCGCAAAAACATATACTTCTTTTCCCAGAATTGTCGGAGAAGCAGGCTGACCATGAGTACGGGCAAGCATTGGAACTTTTTTCCATTCTTTAGCACGCTTGGTGATTTTTTGAAGCAAGTCCTCATACAAAGGTACAATTACCTCATCCATGGCCAGTTTCAGCGCATAAGGTCCGGCGGTATTATTAATATCCTGCGATGTGAGGCCAAAATGTATGAACTCCTTGTATTTTGCAAGGCCCATTTTGTCGAATCTCTTCTTGAGATAATATTCAACAGCCTTAACATCATGATTGGTTGTTACTTCAATTTCTTTAATTTCCTGGGCATCGGTAAAAGTAAAATCACGGCACAAGGATCGGAGTTCTGCTATCTTTTTGCGGTCAATCTCTTTAAGCTGAGGAAGCGGTAGTTCGCACAAAGTAATAAAATACTCAACTTCAACAAACACCCGGTAATTGATGAGTGCGGCTTCACTGAAATAATAAGAAAGACTTTCAACCTGTTTGCGGTAGCGTCCGTCAACAGGGGAAATGGCATTAATCATAGTCAGATCCATGGCAAATAGTATATAGGTTCAGTGGTCAAAAGTATGAAAGCCTTTGAATGAATTGCAAGTTTTATGAAAAATTAATTTTATTTTACGTTTATCACGTAAAATTGAGGCGGATTTGTGAAGTCGGTAGTATGAAAAATTACATCAATAATCATTAAAATAATACAATACGTAATTTAACCGGATTCCAAATCCGGAACTCAATCCAGCGGGATTTCAAATCCCGCTGAGCTGCTAACTGTCGATTTATACTTTAAGCTCAGAAACCCAACGATTCATTCACAATAAAAACGGAAAAATCCATCAAAGGTGGTTTACGACGGGTTGCAACATAAATATTGCATCCGCGTGTTGGCAGGTTGCAATTCATGCAAACACCTTGTTTTGTGCAGGGATTAGGCCGGTTAAGGCGTTTAAAATTGATCGGAGCAGCAATAGTCCGGATGCGTTGCCAGGCTGCTTCTTCGTCAGCTACCAGTTTATTGACTCCTGCTATCACAATTACCCGGCGTGGGCCAAAGGCCATGGCTGCAACCCTGTTTCCATGTCCGTCAATATTGAACAACTCTCCCTGAATGGAAATAGCATTGCTGCTGCAGATGAAAACATCGCAAATCTGCTGGCGGCGCATTACTTCCATTTTCTGTTCATCACTGAGTCCGGCTTCATTATGATCGAGAATCGTAGCTCCTTTATCAACAGCCAACTGCTGCAGATTAAGTTGTTTTGCTGTTTGAGAACCACCGAAAGCTACTTCCATGCCAGGCGAAATCACTTGCAGTACTGCCTTGGCAGTTTCGTCGCGTGTTTCGAAAAACGTAGCATCAAAACGATTTTTCCGCAGGGCTTCCACGGTTTTCATGCCGAGTGTTTGGCCATGCCAGGTGTTCATTTCGTTGACAAATATGTCGGTTGGGTTGTTTGTAGAGTTCATCAGTAGTTTTTATTTAGGCAAAGTTAATGCAACGAACAGTTCAATTATACATAGTTGTCAGCCCTGTAAAATCATTCCAGTGAATTTTTCGGTAGGACATCTCAATTTCGAAAAGTACGTCACGGATATGGTCAAGTTCGGCGATGGAGGTTAGCGCAAAATCAACTTTTGTGTTTAATTCAGAAACTAGTTCAGGAAACTGTTTTTTGTAGAGCAATAAAAGCTCTGAAAGCGCCTCTTCACTGATTTTTTCATCCGGAAGCTGGCTTTCCTTCAGGAACTGAAGTATCCGAAGTCCGTCAATTTTTTCGTGACAGGCCCGGATAAAATGTCCCTGTGATTTAAAATTAAGCCGTAATGCTGTCCAGGGCAGTTCCCCGAATCTTTTCAGCATAAAATTATCGAGAGGAGTGGCCACATCCTTAGTATATAAAGAGCCGAATAATTTGTAGGTTTCAGCGATTTTATCAAAAAGCCGGTAACTGTATATCGGGTAACTGCTCCAGTCGCCTTCAATTCCTTTAATTAATGCAGGGCCGGTACCGAAGAAAACCCTGTCGGATAAGCGGGCAGCCGGGAACACAATTTCGCCGTTAAAATGGAGTAATCGCCCGGTTTTTACGATTTTCTGAAGGAAATAAAAATCTTCACCACTCAGTTTTGGTGTCATTCCTCCAACAGCCCTGTAAGCCCAAACCGGCAATGCAATTGCTGATCCCAGGGCTGAAAAGCAATACGGGCTTCGGATACGCCACATATTGATGGCAAAGGCACGCATATAAATCTCGTACCGAAGCATGGCACGATCCAGTTCATTAGTGTATGTGAGTTTATGGTAATATGGAATTGCGATAGCTGATGCTGCAGGATTAATCCGCAGATTTTCAGCAACCGAAGCAAAAAAATCTTTGTTAAAAACGGTATCCGCATCCATGCTGATAATGATGTCATTTTCATTTGCGATCTTTGAAATATGGTCCATCAGGAGTTTGCGGGCAACTCCGATTCCATGCGCTTTGGGCTGCCAGCCCTTTCCTGGTGATGATCTGTCGATGATTTCAATTCTTTTGTCCTCAAGCGATTCGAGGTAGCTGTTAGTTAACTGGTTCTCTTCGCATACTTGTATATGTTCAGGTTCATTCCACCAGCTATCCGGTTGGTTAATACATACAACCAGCCGGAAATTTTGCTCAGTCTGTTCCATGATCGCCTTGATGAGCAATGGCAGGCATTCCATTTCATTCATTACAGGAAGGGCAATATAAATAATTGAAGTCGGCAAAATCAATTGTATTATAAAAGTGTTTAATGTCTGGTTAAATCATTTTTTTAATGATTTTCAAAAGTACTGGTTTTGTGTGAACAATAAATCCTTCTATGGAAAGTAATGAAGTGCTTGACAAGCTTCCACATCATTTGTTCAACCTGATTATTGACCAGCCGTACAACAATTATACGGCACAGGATCAGGCAGTCTGGCGTTATATTATGAGGCAGAATGTGAAGTATCTTCCTGCTGTTGCTCATTCTTCCTATCTGGATGGACTTAAGCATACCGGGATCAGTACCGAAAGCATTCCGCAAATGTATGGCATGAACCGCATCCTAAAAAAAATCGGCTGGGCTGCAGTTGCTGTTGATGGATTTATACCCCCGGTTGCATTTATGGAATTCCAGGCTCATAATGTGCTGGTAATTGCAGCCGATATAAGGCCAGTCGACCAGGTATTGTATACTCCCGCACCCGATATTATCCATGAGGCAGCCGGTCATGCTCCCATAATTGCTGATGAAGCGTATTCAGATTACCTACGGGATTTCGGCCGGGCGGGAACAAAGGCTTTCTCATCAAAATATGATCAAAAGATGTATGAGGCAATCCGGCATCTTTCCATTCTTAAAGCGGATCCCAATACAGCATCTGCTGCAATTGAAAAGGCAGAAGCCGAACTGGATCATCTGTCGAAATTACAGAAAACTCCGTCTGAGATGGCTTTGCTTCGCAACCTTCATTGGTGGACAGTGGAATACGGACTTATAGGAACCGTTGAAAATCCCAAAATTTATGGAGCCGGACTTCTCTCGTCTATTGGCGAAAGTCATAGTTGTCTGAAACCAAAAGTTAAAAAACTCCCTTATTCCATTGATGCTCAATACTTTTCTTTTGATATTACAACTCAGCAGCCACAGCTTTTTGTAACTCCTGATTTCAATCACCTTAACTCGGTTTTGGAACAATATCTTGAAACAATGGCTGTTCGGAAAGGAGGAATTGAAAGCTTGAAAAAAGCGTTGAATTCAGGCGAAACATGCACTGTGGAATATAGTTCCGGGTTACAGGTATCGGGAAAGCTGTCTAAAATACATGAATATCATAATGAACCTGTATATCTTGGATTCGATGGCCCTGCTATGCTTTCATATGAAGGCTTTCAGATTGAAGGCCACGGAATAAAATATCATAAGGATGGATTCGGTTCTCCGGTCGGGAAGATCAAGGGAATCAGCGGAAATATTGAGGTTATGAGTGAGGGCGAACTTTCATCAAATGGTATTAAAACCGGTGATAATCTTGTTCTGGAATTCAACAGCGGAGTGCTGGTAAAAGGAAATCTTGAAAAAATTTTCCGGAACCAAGGAATGAATCTTGTTTTTTCTTTCCGGAATTGTACGGTTAGGTATAAAGATTCTGAACTTTTCAGGCCTGAATGGGGGATTTATGATATGGCTGTAGGAGAGAAAATAATTTCCGCTTTTGCCGGTCCTGCTGATCCTGAAGCCTTCGGATTAAAATATCAGGCACCAAAGGAAAAAACACATCGCATTAAATATTCAACTGAAACACTACGGCTTCACGAATTATATAGGGAAGTGAGGTCATTGCGCGAAATCGGAGGAAATAGTGTTGCACTGGAAGGTATTTGGCAAATCCTGAAACTTGAATATCCGGATGAATGGTTATTACCACTTGAAATGGCTGAGTTCCTAAAGGATGAGAATGATGAGTTAACTAAGGGAATAAAAAGTTTTTTGAAAGCTCTTTCAAAGAAAAACGAAGAAATGCAAAGCCTAATCAATGATGGATTATCTTTATTTATCAATCCCTGACGTGCATACTGCTTGCTGCCATTAAAAGTACTAAAGCCTGCTTTATTTCATTGACACTGATCATGGCATGGGCGAGCTTATGTGCTTCTTCTGTTATTTTATCAATATTTCCAACGTGTTTTGTCGTTATTGTTCTGAAAACAGGCGAGCCTTTGAATTTTTCTGTTTCATGTGCTGTTGGTGCCGACTGCAAACTGCCTAATCTACCAAGATCATTTCCTGTGAGAACATTGCTCATCCGTATATCTTCCGGAAGTGAATCAACGCCAATGGCATTTTTACTTCCCGGTTTTTCAAGGGTGAAAAGTGCACGGCCTGATGCTCTTACATAATAGTCTGAACCCAATCGTCCGACTAAGTCGAGTTTTTGTGAATCAATCATTCCTGTTTTATCCAGGACATTATCATTTACATGAATCAATAGGACTTCACAAATAATAAGATTAGCCGATCCGGCGCCAGTGCCGGTTTCAATCACCTGCCTGACTTTACACTCAATCTGAACCGGCGATTCCTTTACCCTGAATGGCTTAACCTTTTCAGAAGGAATAGGAGTGAAGCCCGACTTAAAGAACTCATTTACTCCTCGCGGGAATTCGGTGCTGGCAAGGTTCATCTGCTCAACCATGGAATAAGTTACAATATTGATAACCACTTCAGGAACTTCTTTCACATTAAGGTAGGTATCCTTTAATTCATTGGTGCGGCCACTTCGGGATGGGGAAAAAATCAATGTGCTTGGATTGACTCCAAAAACATTAAAGCAGCTGAAAGGGGAGAGGTTTGCTTTTCCCATGCCATCAATGGTGCTGGCAAAAGCAATCGGACGCGGGGCTATTGCACTCAGCAGGTTGCGATGTAAAATATGAGGTGGGATATTGTTGGGGTCTATGATTGACATTGGTTTATTAGTTAATAGTTAATGGAAAATAGAAAATAGGAACAGGGAAATAGAAAATAGGTGTAGTAAAAAAGGGAATGATAAACCATTAACTATTTTCCATTTTTCTATTTTCTTCTACTTTTCCGGCAAAATCTTGACAGCTGCTTCGCCAAAACCAACCCTGATTCCGTCTTTTTCACAAAAACCATGCATAATAACGGTATCATTATCGTTGATAAACTTGCGTTCACTTCTATCGGGCATTATAATTGGTTTTGTTCCTTTCCATGTGAGTTCAAGCATGCTTCCAAAGCTTTCAGCATCCGGTCCGCTGATGGTTCCGCTTCCGCAGAGATCACCGACACGCATATTGCAGCCATTAATGGTATGATGCGCAAGCTGCTGACTCATATTCCAGTACATGTATTTAAAATTCGATTTGCTTACAATTGTTTCCTCACTGTTTTCCGGTTTGATTTGAACCCGGAGATTGATATCAAAATTGCGTTCACCATTGAATTGCAGGTAGGGAAGTACTTCCGGCAGTTGTTCGGGACCACTGCACCTGAAGGGTTCCAAAGCATCCAAAGTTACAATCCAGGGCGAAATTACGGAAGCGAAATTTTTTGAAAGAAAAGGCCCGAGTGGCACATATTCCCAACTTTGAATATCACGGGCTGAAAGATCATTGAAGAGTACCATCCCAAAAATATAGTCCTCAGCTTCAGCTGTAGAAATGCTGTCGCCAAGTGTATTTTCTTTGCCAATAACAAAAGCTGTTTCCAGTTCAAAATCCAGTTGCATTGTTGGGCTGAAAACAGGTAAATCAGTATTTGCTGGTTTAATCTCGCCTTTTGGCCTGTGAATTTCTGTCCCTGAAACTACAATACTCGAAGCCCTTCCGTGATATCCGACAGGAATATGCCTCCAGTTTGGTAACAATGCATTAGCCGGATCACGGAACATCATCCCAACATTGGTGGCATGTTCGATGCTGGAATAAAAGTCGGTATAATCACCAACCTGCAGCGGCATCAGCATTTGAATTTCAGAAGATTCGTGAAGAGCCATCTGCCTGATCAAGGCCATTTCTGAATCACTGCAACTGTTTTCCAGAAAGAAATCCTGAATGATAGTTCGTATTTTGCATGCAGACTTTTTACCTTTCGCTATAAAATCGTTCAGAACAGGTTTTTCAAAATCCGATACTTTAAAACCGATATGATCAAAATAGCCTAGTCTTGCCATTCCGGCCAGATTGACAATTGTATTTCCGATACGTGTACAAATGCACTTCCCGCTTCCCGGAATCAATCCTATTCCAAAAGGAATATTTTCCAGCGAAAAGTCACTTTCTGCTTTAATTTCAATCCAGGATTTCATAATGAAATGATGCTAACTTTTTATAATAATGTTTTATTTCTCCGGCGCCTAAGTTAAAGGTTCGAATGCTTCGTGTTCAATACTTCGCTCAGTGTGACAGGTTCAAATGCTTCGCGTTCAACACTTCGACTTCGCTCAGTGTGACAGGTTCAAATGCAGTGCGTTCAAGGTTCAATTGTATTGATTTCCTATAATCCATCTCTCATCTCCTTTTTCTCCCAGTCTCCCAGTTTCTCCGTCTCTCCATCTCGCCGTCTCTCCTTTCTCCTCATAATCTCTTTCATCTCAAAATCCCCGTCATCTACAAAGTTCCACGCTTCGCCTGTTCCCGTTCAATACTTTCGAACAATGCTTTGAAATTCCCTTTTCCAAAAGATTTGGCTCCTTTCCGCTGGATAATTTCATAAAAAACGGTTGGGCGGTCTTCAACAGGCTTTGTGAATAGTTGCAGCAGGTAACCTTCCTCATCACGATCAATAAGAACACCAAGTTTTTGCAGTGTTTTTAAATCCTCGTCAATTATTCCGACACGTTCCGAAACTGTTTCGTAATATGTATCCGGCACAGTAAGAAACTCAACGCCTCTTTTTCGCAATTCACCAACCGTATTCATAATATTTTCTGTTGCCATGGCTACATGCTGAACGCCTGAACCTCGGTAATAGTCAATATACTCTTCGATTTGGGATTTCTTCTTGCCTTTGGCCGGCTCATTGATAGGAAACTTGATATACCCGTTGTTATTTGACATTACTTTGCTCATCAAAGCGGTATATTCGGTCGAAATATCATTATCATCAAAGGATATCAACTGCTTGAATCCCATAACATTTGCGTAAAACTCAGTCCAGGTATTCATTTGTCCCCAATCGACATTGCCCACCATATGATCCACATATTTTAATCCAACATCCGAAGGCTGGTATTCAGGTTCCCATTTTATATAACCTGGCAGGAAAACCCCATTGTAATTTTTCCGTTCAACGAAAATATGTACTGTATCGCCATAAGTATGGATCCCTGACAAAACAACTTCGCCAAACTCATCTTTTTCCGTAGTAGGATGTTGATAAGGTTTTGCTCCTCGTTTTGTTGTTTCTTCAAACGATTTTCGTGCATCATCAACCCACAATGCAATAACTTTAACCCCATCACCATGATGTTTAACATGTTCACCAATCGATGAACCAGGGATAAGCGCTGTGGTAAGAATAAAGCGGATTTTACCTTGCTGCAACACATACGAAGTCCGATCCGTTAGCCCGGTTTCCAGACCAGCGTATGCCAATGGCTGAAATCCAAAGGCAGTCTGATAATAATGAGCTGCCTGCTTGGCATTTCCAACATAAAATTCAACGTAATCAGTCCCATTGATAGGGAGAAAATCGCTCTTGGTCATTTTCTTAATTTATTTTTAATAATGACTTTTATTTCTTCTCAAGTTTCTCAAGTTTCATTTTAGTTTCAGGCATTTCTTTTATTGACATTGCTTTTTTATAGTTTATGATGGCATTATCTTTGTCTCCTTTGGCATCATATAAATCTCCAAGCGAATCATATGTATTAGCACTTTCAGGATAATTTGCAATATTCAGCTTGAACAAATACTCTGCTATTTCATAGTTTTTAGCGCTTAAATTTTGATATCCCATACTATTAACCATACTTTCGGGTAATTTAACTTTATACCCAAGGTGTTTGGATACATCTTCATAGTGCTTTTCAATTTTTGAAATTACGTCTTTATTCATGTTCATGTATTCAGGCCTGGTAAGTTTCAGAGGATAGAAATCAAAAATAAAATGAAGTGCATCATACTCGGCAATCAAGGGTACTGAACCGTGGTTATCGTCGTTGTAATATTTTGTTTTGCTTTTTAGTGAGTTTTGTTTGGTTCTGCCTAAGTATGAGTTCAGCTCTAAAATTGAACGGATGTGTTTTGTGTCAAGAGTTGTGTCTGTTTTAGCGGTCAGTGTATCCATTCCGTCGGGCATAGTATTCGCTATTCCCAGGAATAATGTAGTGCCTTTGTAATCTTTTGTCGTTAATGCAGATTTTGTTTCCTTTAAAAACATTCCATTGTCCCACCACATGCTGGGATCAATAGCTACATATGAATTGAATAAATTGGTGTGATGAACAAGCGAATTTATTACTGTGAGGCCACCAAAAGAATGGCCGATTAACATACGGTAAGGCTCAGTCGGGTATAATGAATCAACATGAGGAATTAATTCTTTTTCAATAAATGAAATAAATTTTTCACCACCTCCTGAATTGACCGATGATGCACTGTCCATCATCGGAAGGTCTGAAACGATATGAGTTGGTGTTAAATCTCTTGTTCTGTCTGTATTCGGAATTCCAACAACAATCATTTCAGGACAGATTGTGTTCCCGTTCACCTGGCTCAATTGCTGTATCATCCCGACAACGGAATAAAAATGGGCATCGCCGTCTAAAAGGTAAACTACCGGGTATCGCTGTTTTGCGTAAATTCCTCCCGGTCCGCCTTCAGGAATGTAAATCCAGATTTTCCTTTCTTCACCTAATATTTTTGAATTAATTGAATCAATAGTGCCAATAATTACTTGGTTGCTTGACTGTGCTGTTGCCATAAAAGCGGATGCACCTAGAATAAAAAGGAAAAGAAGCTTTTTCATAAAGTTCTGTTTTTTAATGAATAACACCTTGACAAATTCTTGAGTAAACATATTAATCAGGTAATCTGAACGAATATTTAGAAACCAGGAACAAGAAAACTCACCAATTATTCCATCCACGATTTATAATAATCTTTCTCTTCTATTTCCATTGCCTGCCTGGTAAGTTTCAATGGTTTAAATGTATCAACCATTACGGCTAATTCATGAGTTTCTTTCATGCCGATACTCTTTTCAACCGCGCCCGGATGAGGGCCATGAACAAGGCCAATCGGATGTAAAGTAATTTGTCCGCGATCCACATGCTTGCGGCTCATAAATTCTCCGTCAACATAGTAAAGCACTTCGTCCGAATCAACATTGCTGTGGTTGTACGGAGCAGGAATAGAAGCAGGATGGTAGTCATAAAGCCTGGGCACAAAAGCGCACATCACAAAGTTATTGGCTTCCAATGTTTGATGCACTGGCGGTGGTTGATGCAGCCTTCCCGTTATAGGCTCAAAATCGTGAATGGAGAATGACCATGGATAATGACAGCCGTCCCAGCCTATAACGTCAAAAGGATGCGTAGCAAAATGGTAAGGGAAAATCATATCATTCTTTTTAATCAGTACTTTGAAATCACCTTTTTTATCATGGGTAACCAACGCGCGAGGTGTGTGGATATCCCGTTCGCAAAGAGGTGAATGTTCGAGTAACTGGCCAAAATGATTAACATACCGCTTCGGAAATCTGAAAGGCGTAAAAGATTCAACGATAAACAGCCGGTTTTGCTCTGTTTCGAATTCAATCTGGTAAGTAACACCCCTTGGAATTACAACATGATCACCGTCGCGGAAAGGGATTTCGCCATACATTGTGTGCAATATTCCTTCGCCTTCGTGTATAAAAAGCAGTTCATCCGCTGATGCATTGCGATAAAAATAGTCTGTCATCGATTGTCGCGGAGCAGCCAGCGAAATATATAAATCGGCGTTCACCAGCACCGGAACCCTGCTTTGAAGAAAATCATCCTGAGGTTTTACTGAAAACCCCTGCAGACTGCGATGCTGGGTATTGTTTATTACAGCAATTTCAGGTGCAACATTATACGGCTCATCAATGGATTTAACCATGGTTGGCGGATGAACATGGTATGTGATTGAATACGCATCCGAAAAACCTTCGGTACTTACCAGTTGCTCGGAGTACAGACTGCCATCAGGTTTACGGAATTGCGTATGACGTTTGTGAGGGATACTACCCAATGTAAAATAATGTGGCATAATTACTTCATTTGAAGCAAAATAATATGTATGTAAGAATTAACTCAAAGATAATAAAACGAAGGACATCAGAAGTTTGTTCAGTTTAATATTTATTAAAACCAGATTTGATTCAAAGCGACAAAACCAGAAGTCGTATGAGTGTGGCATACTTTTCGTATTATCAATTTTATGGATAACAAATTGAAAAGAATCCTGACTCAATTATAATGCTAAATCACAAAATATGAGAAAAGTTACTTTTTAAGCAAATGTTGATAAATAAGTAGTTCGGATTTACGTTTATGTTTCATAAATAAAGTATTTACCATTAAAATTTATAGTTATGCTGGCAACACTCAAATTCCCTGTTTTAGGATTTACCGAAATCCGGCTGATTATCAAACGTGATTGCAAATGGCTGGCTGAGTTGGTTGGCGCTGATCTGGAAATAGAAGTTTCTGATAGTGATTTTGTGCTCAACTAGGTTGTGCATAATAATATTCACTATATCAGGAATTTATAGGTCTTAAGGCATGCTTTTTTGACTTGCCTTGGAATTACTATGAATTGATCTGAATCATATAAAAATAAGACATGCATGATTTAAACGCATTACAACTTGTAAACAGATAATTTTCTTTCCCGATTTTAAAATAATTTCCCGATTTGGAACTAAAAATGCTGAAAGGCATTTTTTTTTGTTTAAAAGGCAAAAAAAAATATGGTAGTTGTACTGGAATTTACCAGTCTTTTCTGCGATTATGCTGTTTTAATTCTGAAGTTCTGGCATTAAACGATTTATAAGTAATGAAATCATTATCTATTTACCGGAAGGAAACAGCTCTTCTATCCGCTTTTCTCTGAAAGCAAAAATCTGTTTCACTTTATTCCTTACAAAAACCATATTGGCAATTGACCCAATAAAACCAAACGGAACATCGTAATAGAGAATATCATGCATCTCCACTCCACCCTCCACTTCCTTAAAATGATGCTCATGATGCCAGATGTTGTAAGGTCCTCGTCGCTGCTCATCAATAAAGAATTTCCGGTGATTGATCTCGGTGATTTCGGTTACCCAATCCAGTTTAATTCCGGGAGCCGGGCTAACCTTGTAGGTAATAAACATTCCGGCATACATTTCAGGTTGCTCTGGGGATGTAATCAGGAATCCCATTTCGGGAGGAGTAATTTTTGAAAGGTTAGCAGGTGATGAGAAGAAATCCCAAACCACATCAAGGCTGGCAGGTACAAACTGAAAATATTCAAATCGTTGCATTTGTTTAATTGTTTTTTCAAATAGTTAAACAAACAGATTGCATAATGGTTCGAATGCAAATTGAATCCTTTCTTTGCAGATAAAATAAAGAATGAAATTTTAGAAAAAGTATTTTAAAAGAAGTTATTCCTGGCTTCAGATTTTAATAGGTCAAGAGCGCCTTTTACGGCTGACTGCTCAGCGTCAATGTCATTGATTAGAATAAGGCTCGCCAGGTCAGTGGAGGTTGCTTCGGGAGTTAACTTCATAGCGGAGGTATTAATGCGTTTGATAGTTTCTTCACGCGCATTACGAACCATTTCCCAGGCTTTGGTCGATACATACAATTGCTGTGAAAGATTATGCTCAAATTCGGAACGAATTGTCTGAATCAATGCCGATTGAAGCTGTGATGCATTCATGCCGGGCAAATTAGTTCTCACGAGTAAACCGGCTGGTTCTATTCGTTCGAGCAGCAGCACAAGTCTTTCGTAAGCCTGCATACGTATAGGCAGACTTATCTTCTGAACTTCGAGCCGCATTTGCAATTGTGTTTTTTCGGTTTCCTTATCGAGAAACATTTTTAACAGGTAATACGCCGTGGCAAGCACAACCAATGATGGAACCGTGTATTTTAATAACTCGTATAATGCTGACATAACTTAGAATTTATATGGACAAATTTCGTGAAAATTACCTTTGTATTTAAATTTATAACCAGGAATCCGGAAAACTATTTCTTCTCACAACAAAATGATTAGCAATTTGGCTTCAGAATGATTATTTCCTTAATTCTAAAGAATCTGGTAACATTATGTATTTATGTTTGTTACACTTTGTCAGTGTTTAAAAGAAAGAATCTGGAATATTTTTTAGTGAAAGTCAGTATCCGATTTACTAAATAGAAATGCTGTGTTTGATTGATAATGGTTTCAATATTTGTAAAGACATTTGATGAAAATAGTTATGCAACATTCTGTAATATAGTTTGGTAGATACGCTTAATGTTATTTAGTTAACAATAGATACTCCAAAAACATTGTAACGTAAATAATTTTTCTACTTTTGCCAGTCATGTTGTCTAAATAAAATTAACAATGAACTACTTGTCAGACAGGATTAACCTGCTTGCCGAATCAGAAACACTGGCAATGACCCGTCGCAGCCGCGAGCTCCGTGCTCAAGGTTTTGATGTCATCAATCTAAGTATCGGGGAACCCGATTTTGATACTCCTGATCATGTTAAGGAAGCTGCTAAAGAAGCAATTGACCAGAATTATTCACATTATACGCCAGTTCCGGGCTATCCCGAACTCAGGCAGGCCATAGCCAGCAAGCTGAAACGCGACAACGGTCTGGATTATTCATCTGAACAGATTGTAGTTTCAACCGGGGCGAAGCAATGCCTGGCAAATGCCATACTCAGCCTGGTAAATCCTGGTGATGAAGTTCTAATTCCGGCTCCTTACTGGGTTTCGTATAAAGAGATTATTAAACTGGCCGGTGGCAAAGGTGTTTTCATCGAAGGTAGTATACAGGCTGATTTTAAAGTTACGCCTGAGCAGATTGAGTCGGCCATTACACCTTCTACCAAGGTGTTTTTGTTCAGCAGTCCATGCAATCCTTCCGGTACCGTATACACTTACGATGAACTTAAAGCTTTCGCCGATGTATTTGCGCTTCATCCCCAGGTATTTATTATTTCGGACGAAATTTATGAAAACATAAATTTTAACGGAAAGCACCATAGCATTGCTTCTTTCGAAAACATACACGATAGGGTTATTTTGATTAACGGACTTTCCAAAGGTTTTGCAATGACTGGATGGCGTCTTGGTTACATGGCTGCAAATAAAGAGATTTCGCAAGCCTGCGAAAAACTCCAGGGACAAATTACTTCAGCTACCTGCTCTATTACCCAGCGGGCAGCTATTGTTGCAATGAATACCAATCCTGCCGATAGTCCTGAAATAAAAATGATGGTTGAGGCGTTTAAATATCGCCGCAACCTGGCCATAAGCTTATTGCACGAAACGCCAGGTATTAAAATAAACGTTCCCGACGGAGCTTTTTATCTTTTCCCTGATGTTACTTCCTACTTTGGTAAATCGGTTGGGGATAGAGTAATTCTTTCAGGATCAGATTTATGCGATTATTTACTTGATACAGCTTTTGTTGCGATCGTTCCGGGAGTGGCATTCGGATCTCCTGATTGTGTGCGTATTTCCTATGCAACGTCTGAAGACAATCTTCGGGAAGCCATCAAACGTATTAAAGAAGCACTGGCGAAACTGAAATAATATTTTCTGAATTCTAACTGATAGCATCAATACTTTTCCAAAATATGATCTTTACAGAAGAAGAAATTAGGCATCTGTTCAACAAATTCAATACATGTAAGGTGCTTGTTATTGGTGATGTGATGATCGATTCGTATCTGGTTGGGAACGTTGACCGTATTTCACCTGAAGCCCCTGTACCTGTTGTTACTCTGAAGCAAAGGGATAATATGCTTGGTGGAGCCGCCAATGTAGCGTTAAATATCCGGTCACTCGGCGCTGAAGCTATTTTATGTTCCGTGATTGGCAATGATAAACAAGGCGATGTGTTTCTAGGCCTGCTGAAAAAAGAGGGTCTGAAAACCAACGGGATTATCCGCAGCAGCGAAAGAATGACAACTACTAAATTCAGGATTATCGGTAATCGTATGCAAATGCTGAGGGTTGACGAAGAAATTGATACTGACCTCAATGAAAATGATTTTACCAGTCTTATAAAATGTATTTCTGCCCTGATCAAGGAACAAAAACCGGATGTTATTATTCTGCAGGATTATAATAAAGGTGTTTTGTCGCCCGAAGTAATTGAAAGGGTGGCTGAAATTGCTTCACAAAATGGAATACCTGTCGCTGTTGATCCCAAGAAGAAGAACTTTACCGCTTACAAAGGCATCACTCTTTTCAAACCAAACCTGAAAGAGATCGTCGAAGGGCTGAAGATTGATGTTGATCCTATGTCAATTGAAAGCCTTGACAAAGCTGCCGGAACTTTACATAAATGCCAGAATATAGAGTTGGTAATGATTACATTATCCGAGCATGGTATTTTTATCAGTGTTAAAGACTCAAACGGGATCAGTTCGAAAATTATTCCGGCAGAGATGCGGAGTATTGCTGATGTTTCCGGTGCCGGCGATACTGTAATCAGCGTTGCAGCGCTCTGCCTGGCAGCAAAAACAGATCATTTTCCTATGGCTGCATTATCAAACCTTGCCGGCGGACTGGTTTGCGAGCAGGCCGGTGTGGTGCCTGTAGATAAATTCAGGCTTATGGCTGAAGCAACTGTTGAGTTGTAGACTTTTGGTTCAGGGAAATAGAAAATAGGAAATGGTATCAGTTGTCCGAATCCATTTTCCAGAAACCTAACCTGAACAAGCCTGAACTAAAAAGTAGTGAAAAACACTTAACATTAAATTAAGAATGAAAAAGTAAGGGGGCTTGCGATACTTTAACATTTTGTGTTTTGTGTTTAATGTTTTTTAATTCATTTCGGAAATTGTTAATATCACTGCAAATTTGGTATAGTAAGTTGTTAACTAATGCCTTACAGAAATATTATGACAGAAAATACTTCAACTTAGTGCAGCGATCTCATGAGCTCATTTAAAATAAGCAAGGAGCGAATAAATTGAAAGATCAGACTCTTATATCCGCAAAATAAAACTAAAATATTCTTACAAAAACATGTCCAAACCTCCCATTACACAAACTCCAGGCCGCAAGCAGCAGGTTCAGGTCATGTTTAATAACATTGCAGGTCGCTACGATTTACTGAACCATTTATTGTCGATGGGAATTGACAAGGGATGGAGAAAAAAACTGGTCAAACTGATGGCACAGGATAGTCCCAACCGGATTCTCGATATGGCCACCGGCACTGCTGATCTCGCCATAGCTGCTTCAAAAATTAATCCTGTAAATATTACTGGAACTGATATTGCCGAGGAAATGCTGGCAATCGGGCAGGAGAAAGTGAATAAACTTGGCCTGGGAAACATGATTACATTGCTCAAGGCTGATTCTGAAAATCTTCCTTTCCGAGAAGCTGAATTTGATGCGGCCATGGTAGCTTTTGGAGTTCGCAACTACGAAAATCTACCCAAAGGATTGAGTGAAATGTGCAGGGTTTTAAAACCTGGTTCCCGCGCCTTTATTCTTGAATTTTCAAAACCACAGCAATTCCCGGTTAAACAACTTTTTGGGTTTTATTCACGTTTTATCCTACCCGTTGTAGGCCGGATGGTATCCAAAGATTCGACGGCTTATACATACCTTCCCGAATCGGTAGCCGCCTTCCCACAGGATGATCAGTTTATTAAAATATTGCTGGAAGCCGGTTTCAGTCAGGCTGAATTTATCAGTCTGAGCTTTGGGATCACCAATCTTTATATCGGGAAAAAATAGGGCGGATTATGGCTTTTTTCACAAATGTTGCCCAATAAAGCTGATATGCATACTAAATAAGGACTTGTGCCGTTTTTTTTATCACCACTTTAAAATGTTCATGTTCCGTACTTCTCAATTTTTTATTCTTTTTTTATTGCTTTGCTTTACCGGCAAGGTTTTTTCGCAATCAAAGCAAGTTCCAAACAAGCCTGATTATGATATCGCGCCTTATCATTTCGGGTTTCTGCTTGGCATAAATGAAATGCTGTTCACCCTAAAAACGACTCCTGGCTATCAGAATAAATTTTATTACACCAATGATCTGGAGCATTCTATGCCCGATCAGAATAGTGACTCCGCCAATCTTTTTAATGTTGAGGCTGCGCCAACCATTGGGTTTGTAATTGGGATAATCGGGAACCTTAGGTTGGGGGAGTATTTTGATTTAAGATTTACGCCTTCGCTTACATTTGGTGAAAGAAACCTGGATTATACAATAAAAAATTATTACAGGAGCAGTACGCCGGAGATGCTAAATGTGAGTAAAAATATACAGTCAACATTTGTTGAATTCCCTCTATGGGTCAGGTTTAAAGCAAAGAGAATTCACAATGTGAGGCCATATATATTGGCTGGTGGAAAATATTCGCTGGACCTTGCGTCAAATTCCAAGAAAAAGACTGAAAACGCAGATGCTAATGTCTTTATAAACCGAAAAGATATTTATGCCTTGGGAGGAGTTGGATTTGATTTTTACACAGCTTATTTCAAATTTGGAACTGAAATATCCATGTCGTACGGATTGTTTGATATTCTGAGAGGGGATAATACTATTTATACCGGTGCTATTGATCGCATGAGTTCCAAAATTTTCCAGATTTCATTCACTTTCGAATAATTTATTGCTATTCCGGCTTAAACATTCCTTCAATCAATCTGTTTGTAAAAGCAATGCCCGGTTTTCAATAACTTTGTGCTGGAATTCTCGTCTTAAAATCACTTTCAATATAATACATGCGCAAAGAATTTGAAATCGCCATGACCCCGAAACAGGCTGCCGACCCTTCGGGATGGAAAACTGCCTTTGCTCATGTACTTCGCATTCAACCGGGCCGGATTAAGCATCTCAATCCGCTGCAACGATCGGTTGATGCCCGCTCTTCGAAGGTCAAAGTCCGTATGAAAGCTGAACTTTTTATTGATGAGCAGCCAGCGGAGGTTCGTAAGTTTATACGAAAAAGTTATACTGATGTTAGCCGGAAGATTCCTGTGATAGTTGTCGGTGCTGGTCCTGCGGGACTTTTTGCCGCGCTCACATTGATCGAAAACGGCATGAAGCCTATTATAATTGAACGGGGGAAAGATGTGAAAGCCCGTAAGTTCGACATAGCCCAGATTAACCGCGAACATATTGTTAATCCGGATTCAAATTATTGTTTTGGCGAAGGAGGAGCAGGTACGTACAGCGATGGTAAACTGTATACCCGCTCAACAAAACGTGGAAATGTCAACGAAATTCTGGCCATGCTTGTGTCGCATGGTGCTGACGAAGATATTCTGATCGACAGCCATGCGCATATAGGAACGGATAAACTTCCGGCAATTATTGCTGCCATGCGCCAGACCATAGTTGATGCCGGAGGCGAAATTTATTTTAACAGGCGTATTTCAGATATTAGTATTCAAAATGGTAAAATTAAAGGTGTTGAAGATAAAAACGGTGAGCGTTTCGAAGCCCAGGCAGTAATACTTGCAACCGGCCACTCCGCACGCGATATTTACGAATTATTACATAAAAAAGGTCTCGCTCTTGAAGCAAAAAGCTTCGCATTGGGTGTTCGGGCCGAGCATCCGCAGGCACTTATCGACAGCATTCAATACCATCAATCACCCAGAGATCAATATTTGCCGGCAGCTCCCTATAGCCTTGTGAAACAAGTTGAAGGGCGTGGTGTGTTTTCATTCTGTATGTGCCCCGGCGGGATTATTGTTCCGGCAGCCACTGAAACCGGGCAGGTTGTAGTCAACGGAATGTCGAACAGCCGCAGAAATTCTCCTTATGCCAATTCAGGGATTGTAGTACAAATCGATCCATCGGATATTGCTTACCTTTCGGAGTACGGACCTTTTGCCGGCTTGGAATTGCAACGCAGGGTAGAGGATGCCTGCTGGCGCGCAGCCGGGATGAATCAATCGGCACCCGCACAGCGGATTACGGATTTTACCAAAGGCATTGTATCGTCTTCATTGCCAGGTTGTTCATATAATCCCGGCATTGTTTCTGCCCCTTTACATGAAATTCTTCCACCATTTGTGGCTGGCAGATTACAGGAAGCATTCCTTCAGTTCGATAAAATGATGAATGGGTATCACACTTCCGAAGCCGTGATATTGGGAACGGAATCACGTACTTCGTCACCTATCAGGATTCCACGAAATGCTGAGACTTTGGAACACATTAATCTGGCCGGATTATATCCTTGCGGCGAAGGAGCAGGATATTCAGGTGGCATTGTTTCTTCAGCAATGGATGGCGTGAGTTGTGCACAGGCTGTTGTGCGAAAATACCGAAAGTAAGTTGTATCTTGATTTAGATATTGGCGTATATTTATATCCTCAACAATTGCGGAACTGATGATGGATATTTTACCTAATGATGAACTTTTTCCAGGACTCAGGAAGAAAGCATCATTCAAACAGGAGGTTTACCGAAAGACTCTTGAATCTTTCAGGTTATTCAAATCTGTACTTACTGAAATGGCTGAAGAATACAGGCAGCAATACAGGAATGAGCCTTTACAGATTCCTTTTGAATACCACGACAAAGGGGAATTTGAAGCCGAACTCAGGTTTGGCGGTGATGTACTGATATTTACCATGCATACCAATGTTTTTGAGTTTTCGCGCGACCATGAGGTCATGAAAACCAGTTATATTCATGAAAATACAAGTCGTTCGTATTGCGGAGTGATTATGATCTTCAATTTCCTGGCTGATTCATTCAAGTATAACCGTATGAATGATCTCGGGTATATGATCGGCAGGATCTTCGTTAATGGTGAGAATCATTATTTTGTTGAAGGGAAGCGGGAAGTAGGACAGTTATACAATAATTTTCAATCGTCAGTTATAACCCGTGAAACTGTCAGACTTATTCTTGAATCAGCCATCAGGTATACCTGTAACTTCGATTTGCTGACACCTCCTTACGATGCAATGAAAATGATAACGGTTGCCGATATTCAGAGTACCCTTGATAATATGAAAATGACAACCGGTAAAAGACTTGGTTTTCGTTTCCAGGGCGATCATGAGGAATTAAGATAGGTGAATTATTATTTCAAATAAAACTGAATTCTGACAAAATATCAATACTTTTTTAAATTGCAATTATTTGAATCAGAGTTAATTATTATCCGATTGCCGAATATATGACCAACAGCAAACATAACGATGCTTTAACAATTCGCGAAATCGAATATTCTATCCTGATAAAGGATAAGGAAAAGGGATTTCATGAACTAGGTGATATATTGCGTTCGGAAATTACACGTTTTGAAGACAGGCGTAATAAAAGTACCAATTCGGAGAATCCGATTCATGATTTTCTTAAAACAAATATCGATCGAAGTATTGTTATTCGCGACAGCACAAAAGTTTACTTTTTAAATTACAAGGAACATGATTCTTTTACCATTCAGTTCACTTTGCTAGTACTTAGCAGGTATATTAATTACGGTACTACCCGCCAGGCGCTCGACTACCTGATCAAAGACACCATTGGTACTTACTTTGAAGAATTGCTTGAAAGGCATCTGCCTGTAAGTGTTTCTGTTCATTCTGTCGATAATGAATTATATGAAATTCCGGGTACCCACGACTTAAATCACTTCAAGCCCAGGCTACAGCATGATTTTCTTCCATTAATTCTGGCGTCAGTTGCTTTGCTTTTTTCACTGGCTTTAGGCCTTATTTGGTACCTGTCGAAAAATCAGCCTGCCGAAATCAACCAGCCTGTAAATGATTACAGGGACAAATATTTTGAACTGCTTATTGAGAAGCAGGTAAATGAAGCTTTCGATAAAGAGAAAATGAACTTTATTATGTATAAAGAACTGGTAAAAACCTCTGATTCAATTCATACTATCTACAACCAGCCAAAACGATAAAGCGGATTTTTACAACTTCTTTGTTCTGCAATTCTATTCTATCGTATCTAAATCTCAAGCTTCTAAAACTTCCTGGCCATTATACATGATTGATTCTTGTATTTGCAGGAGGACTTATTCAGTGCAGTAATGAGTATTGAAGGATGAATTTCGGAGATTTAAACAATAATACTTGCCTTAAATTATTCATATTTAATACATTATTTGTAAATTTAGCATACTGTAGGAGAAATCAGATAAACATAATTTAAAACTGACCGTTATGAAAACTTCAATTGCCGTTTTTCATTGGTTACCAAGGATAATTTGCATAATTGCAATCCTTTTTATAAGTATGTTCGCAGCTGATGCTTTTGAGCCTGGACTTACGATATGGCAGCAACTTGGGGCATTCGCTATGCATCTTATTCCGTCATTTATCCTGCTGGCATTACTTATTGTTGCATGGAAATGGGAACTTGTTGGTGGGATACTATTTGCTTTGTTAGGACTTGGCTTGAGTCCGTTTATATTCTTTCATAATTATCAGATGAACCATTCCGTTGGGATGAGTCTTGGCATAATTGCGTTGATCACGTTTCCGTTTTTTTGCGTGGGAATTCTGTTTATTATAAGCTTTTATAAGAAGAAAAGAATCCAAACAGAATTTAATAGAAAGTAATGGTTTTAAATTCCCAGGCTGTAGGTTAAGTGCTTTAATTCAATTTCTGCTACTTTTGCCGAATATTGAAGATTAACCAGAAGATAGGCAGCGTTTTCGAAACTTGTCTGGGCTGCTTTCACATCAAGTATGGTTGCCTGGCTAACGTGAAATTGCTGCATAACTACCTCAACCAGTTGCCTGGTCATTTCGAAGTTCTTTCGCTGCGCTTCTATCTGCTGCAGCGTTGTGGAATATGATCTGTATGTTTTGATAGCCTGGGTTGTGAGTGAATTTTGCAAGCTTTCCATTTCCAGTTTCGAGTTATTGACATTGATTTTTGCAACATCCTTCTGTGTTTTATAAATATTCCCGTTGAAAATGGGTATTTGCATGTTGATACCAGCCGTAGGGCCATAATTCTTATTCATTGTCATTGCGCCCTTGTTCAGGTTTGCCTGGTAGAAATCGTAACCTGCATTCAGTTTAACAGAAGGATAGCGTTGTGCCGAAACTTCTTTAACAATTTGCTCATTAATCAATATCTGTTGCTCAGCACTCAGGTATTGCGGATTCCGGTTCAGATAATTTATAATTGAATCCAGCTGAAGGGTTTGATCAATAATTATAGTGTCGGTAACCAAAAACTCCATTTGCTTTTTCGCACTGATAAGCAGTAAAAGGTCGGATTTATTTTGCTCGATCACGAGCTTTTGTGTTTCCAACAATTGCCAGGCTGAATTCACATCACTCTGAGCCTGCAATGTTTCAACAGCATCAGCCATTCCGACATTTTTTTTTACATTAATAATATCCATTTTCTGCCTGGAAACATCGAGTGAATTCTGAATAATTTTAAGGTAATTCTGCTGCCTGATAATATCATAATAAGTAATCATGATATCAGCAATAATGTTTTGAATCTGTTGATTGAGCTGGATTTCACTCAGGTTTTGCAGGCGGCTCAGTCTTTCCTTGGTTGCCGTTATTTTGAAACCGTTAAACAATACTATTCCTGCCGAAACACCTGCATTTACTACATTTTCGCCTTTGTTGGAGAGGTTGTAATCCGGTGTGGCGTCATTAAATATTTGTTTACTAGTTGTTGCGGAAGCGTTATTGCCGGCATTGGCAGATACATAAGGCAATCCTCCGGCAACACCATATGTATTATTCATTTTAGCAATTTCGACATAGTTTTTTGAAATCTGTATGTCATAATTGTTCCTGAGAGCTGTATCAATTGCATTCCTTAATGTGATTTGCTGCTGAGCCTCTGAAATAAACGGAAGGCTTAAAAGCATTATCAGGGATATGGATTTTATATTGAAATTCATTGTTTTTGGGTGATTGGTTAATCGTTAATGGTTGATCGTTATTACGTTAATCGTTATCGGTTAATTGATATCTGTGAAATTTGGAATTAAATCACTTCATCCTCAACTTTTTCTTCTGCAACGTGTTTCCCTGAAATATAGGTATAAACTGCCGGAATAACAAATAAAGTAAGTACCAGTGAAAACATAATTCCGCCTACCACCACAATACCTAAAGGAATACGGCTGGTTGCAGCTGCGCCTAAACTTAAGGCAATTGGCAAAGCGCCCAGGGATGTGGCAAGGCTGGTCATTAAAATTGGTCTTAGCCTTAAAGTAGCTCCTTCAATAACAGCCTGGTGTTTTGACAAACCGGCTTCCCGTTGCTTATTTGCGAATTCTACTATCAGAATCCCGTTTTTGGTTACCAGTCCAATAAGCATGATCATTCCGATTTCGGAAAAAATATTGAGTGTTTGCTTGAAAACCCATAAGCTGAGAACTGCTCCTGCAATGGCCAACGGAACTGTAATCATGATAATGAGAGGGTCCCTGAAACTTTCGAACTGTGCGGCAAGCACAAGGAAAATAAGTACCAACGCCAGCATAAATGCAAATGCCGTATTAGATGAGCTCTCGGCGTAGTCACGCGAAGGACCACTCAGCGCTGTCTGAAAGCTTTCATCCAGCAATCTGTCAGAAATTGCCTGCATGGCTTTCACTCCGTCACCAATTGTCTTTCCTTCGGCAAGGGAAGCCGAAATAGTTGCTGCTTTATACCGGTTAAAATGGTATAACGACGGTGGCATAGCGTTTGGCTCTATTTTGGTAACCGATGCCAGTGAAATATTTTCGCCTTTATTGTTGCGGACATAAAGGTTCGAAATATCGGCAGGTGCCTGCCTGTTTTTCAGCCCGACCTGGCTTATAACCTGGTACTGCTTTCCATTCATAATAAAATAAGCCATACGCTGACCGCTGAATGCGCTTTGAAGCACACTGGCAATATCAGTTACCGTAAGACCGAATTCGCGGGCTTTAATCCTGTCGATAGTAATATCAACTTCAGGTTTGTTGAATTTAAGGTTAACATCCACGTTCTGAAAAGTCTTATCGTCCCTGGCCAGGTCCATGAATTTTGGTACAACTGTCCTCAGTTTTTCAAAATCAAGATTCTGAAGCACGAATTGTACCGGAAGTGAACCTCTTGAACCAAGACCCACAGAGATAGTTTGTTCCTCAACAGCAAATATCTTAACATCGTTAAAGCGATTCATTTTCTTCGACAGGTCTTTAGCGATATCGCTTTGCGAACGTTGTCTTTCATTCCTGGGTGCAAGCCCTATACGTCCGCTGCCGCTGTTTACACCCGATCCACCAAATCCGGGAATCGAAACAAATGAAAATTCAGCTTCAGGAATTGAATCAGTAAGGTAATCAGCCAGTTTGTTGCCTGTTTCCATCATATAAGGATAACTTGCGCCTTCAGGCCCTGAAATTTGCAAACGCACACTTCCTTTATCTTCGAGTGGGGCAATTTCACTTTGAAGGTTTCGGCCAACAAGAAAAACAATAGCAAAACACGCAATAACAATTGCCCAGGCCATCCATCTGTATTTAATGAATCGTGTAAGAAGGTTTTTATAGCCACTCTCCATTCCTGCAAAAAACGGTTCTGTTTTGTTGTAGAAATTACCATGCTGGGCTCCTCTGCGGTTTAGTATAATATTTAGTACCGGGGTAATAGTAAGTGAAACAAAGGCCGATACCAATACTGCCGTGGCAAGCACAACCCCGAATTCACGGAACAGGCTACCCACAAATCCCTGGAGAAAAAGTACCGGCAGGAAAACAATTGCCAGTGTAATTGAAGTAGCGAGTACGACAAAGAAAATTTCCTTGCTGCCATCAATGGCGGCTTTCCTTACAGGAATTCCTTTTTCAATCTTACGAAAGATATTTTCGGTAACTACAATCCCATCGTCCACAACCAGCCCGGTTGCAAGGATGATGGCTAAAAGCGTAAGGATATTTATTGAAAATCCAAACGCATACATAATAAAGAATGTGAATATCAGCGAAATAGGAATATCGATAAGCGGACGTAATGCAATGAGCCAGTTTCGGAAAAAGAAAAATATAACAAGGATCACCAGTATAATGGCAATAGCCAGTGTTTCTCCAACTTCTTTGAGCGAACGACGGACGTTAACCGTATTATCAATCAAGGTAGTGAAAGTTAAATCACCTTTCTGCGATTTCTTGATTTCTTCGAGCCTCTTATTAAATTCGTCTGAAATATTAACATAATTGGCCCCGGGTTGTGGTGTGAGGGCAATACCAACGGCGTTTACACCATTCAGTTTCCAGCTTCTTTCGTAAGTGTCAGGACCAAGTTCAACTGTTGCAATATCTCCAAGCCGGATAATACCAGCTTCATCACCGCGGATGATCAGGTCCCGGAAATCCTTTTCAGTTTTGAGTAATCCCAAAGCCCTGATAGTGAGTTCAGTTTTATTGCCATAGATTTTTCCGGAAGGAATTTCAACATTTTCCTTATTAAGAACTGTAGTAATATCATTAAATGCCAGGCCATAAGCATTCATTTTATCCGGGTCAACCCATATGCGCATAGCAGGACGTTTCTGACCGATAATATTTACAGCACTTACTTCAGGGATAGTCTGGAATTTATTCTGAAGCACATTTTCAGCAAAATCACTTAATTCGAGCAGTCCTTTGGTTGGACTCTGAACTGCCAGTAATACAATGAAGTCACTGTTGGCATCCGATTTTGTAACAACCGGAGGCGCATCTATATCCTGCGGCAAATTCCTGACTGCCTGGCTGACTTTGTCACGAACATCATTGGCAGCCGCTTCGAGGTTGGCTTCAATATTAAATTCAACATTTATATTGCTGCGCCCCACCGCGCTTGTTGAAGTAATGGTCCGGATTCCGGGAATCCCGTTAATGGATTTTTCGAGGGGTTCAGTTATCTGGCTTTCAATGATATCAGAGTTTGCACCTGTATATGAAGTGCTTACAGTGATCATCGGCGGGTCGATAGCAGGGTACTCCCTCACTCCAAGATAAGTATAGCCAATAATTCCGAACAGGATCAGGAACAGGTTCATGACTGTCGCAAGTATGGGTCTTTTTATGGATAATTCGGATATGTTCATTGGAATAAATTGGTCAGCGTAAAATTGTTATCGTTGAATTATATGGTAGTAAAAATTTCAGGGGAATAATGGCCGTTCAATGGAATCAGCTTTTCCTGACCCTTTTAATTTTTACTGCTCCATTTGGTCTTACATATAAAACGCCGCTTACAACTATTGTATCACCAATTTTTATTCCATCAGTTATTTCTACCACATCACTGTTCCTGATTCCGGTTTCAACATTCTGGAAAGCAGCTTTGCCGCCTTTCACCAGCACTACCTGGTTCGAAAGTGCATCGGGAATAATGGAATTTGTTGGAACAACTATACCTTTTAATTTTTCGTTCAGAAGTACTTTTACAAAGGCTCCAGGATTAATATTTCCTTTATTCAACCGGGCTCGTACTTTAATATTACGGGTGGCTGTATTGATCTGTGGTTCAATAGCACTGATGGTTGCCGTAAAATCTTCGTTCGACGCATTAGTCCGGATGTTAATGCTTTTCCCGATTTTTACCAGGTTCGCATAAGACTCAGGAACCGAAAAGTCGATCTTGATTTTATTCGTTTCCTGCAATGTACCAATTACAGTTGAAGTAGAAACATATGCCCCTTCGCTTACAAGCCTCAATCCCAAACGTCCGTCAAAAGGTGCTTTGATGACTGTTTTGTCAATCTGGGCGTGCAATACATTAATATTTGCGTTAAATAAATTTACCTGGCTGAGCGCGGCATCATACGAAGCCTGATCTACACCATTAACAGCCAGAAGTTTGCTGAGCCTTTGTTCAGTTTTCTCAGCCAATTCGAGCTGTACTTTCTGCTGTTGCAATTGTGCCTGTAGGTCAGCATCGTTGATCCTGGCGAGAATTGTACCTTTTTTTACTGAAGCTCCGTCAGGAATATTCAGGTAAATGAGACGACCTCCAACTTCGGGATGCAGTTCTACCATTTCTTCGGATAAAACAGTTCCATTAACTTCGATGTCGGAAGCGAAATCACTGTTACCAGCAATAATAACATCAACTGCTACAGGCGGTTTCTCTTTACTTTCGTTTTTATCCTTTGCTTCGCTTTTACACGAACCCATCGCTGCCAGCATCATCGGCAATCCGATTATTAACATTAACTTCATAAGGCTTGTATATTTTCTTTTAAGTTGCTTTTAATTATTTTGATGGTTTCAGCTAATTCCGAAACCTGCGAGCTTGTCAGCCCTTTCAGTACAGTTGCATTTATTTCAGTAAATGATTGTTTAATTTCTGGTAACGCAAGTTTCGCTTTGGTTGTAAGTAACAGGCTATGTTTTCGACGGTCTTCTGTATTTGGGATACGTTGTACATACCCTTTTTCAGAAAGGTAATCAATAACACGAACGATGCTAACTTTATCGGTATCAAGTAATACCGCTAGTTCCTGTTGTGTAATGATTCCATCTTTACTTTCAATCAAAACCAGAGCATGATAGTTCCTGTCAATATCCAGATGTTGAAGTTTAGCCCTCAGCAGATGCAGATAGCCTTTCGCGAGGCCGGATAGCATTCTACCTAAAGGTTGTTCAATCTGAGTCATAAAGATATGGAGGAAATATTGATGTATGCAAAAGTAGTTAAAATGTAAATAGTTTACACTGTTAACTATATTTTAACAAATTTACTTTTCGAAATGGTATGACTTCTGAACCATTAATTAGTTTAAATCCTCCGGCGGTTTTACGAAAATAATATCGTCCATTTATAAATATACATCCGTTCAAACTTTGTTGAACCTTTCTTGTTAGTTTATCTTAATAATCATAATCACATATTGAAATATGTTTGATTGTTTGGCGAGGAAAGCGGGATCAAATTTGAAAGTATTTACTATTACTGCAAATCAAGGGTGTAATTATGGGGAAAAAGTACAAAAGTGACTTTGTTAATTGGGATAATGTTCTGAATCCAAAAAGCCTGCTCCAGATTTTTATTGGCAGCGGTATGGCAGTATTTGCAATGAAAGGATTTATGATTCCTAACCAGTTTATGGATGGTGGTGTTACCGGTATTTCAATCCTGTTGCACGAAATTTCACACATTCCGGTAAGTGTTTTTATTTTTGTATTTAACCTGCCCTTTATTTATTTAGGTTATAAAAGGATAGGAAAAACCTTTGCTGTTCAAACTTCCATCGCAGTTATCCTGCTTACAATAGGTTTGATATTTGTTGATCTAAAGTCAGTTACCGACGATAAATTACTGATAGCGATTTTTGGAGGCATACTGATTGGCACCGGCGTTGGCTTGGTTATACGGAGCGGAGGTGTGCTGGATGGTGCTGAGGTAATTGCCGTATTCACAAGGAGGAGAATAGGCTTTTCCAACAGCGAAATCGTTATGATATTCAACACGTTCATTTTTGCAGGTGCAGCATTCCATTTCGGACTGGAAACGGCTATGTATTCGCTTATAACGTATTTCGCAGCCACCAGGGCCACAAATTATATTGTGGATGGTATTGAACAATATACAGCTGTAAATATTATTTCATCGCAACACGAAAAGGTTAAAGCTATGCTGGTAAATGATTTAGGTAAAGGCATTACTGTGTATAAAGGTGAAAGAGGATATCTGCCCGGCAGTTTCGATGTGAAGACCGATTGCGAAATTATAGTAACCATTGTTACCCGACTGGAAATAAACCAGATAGAGGCGTCTGTAATAGAAATAGATCCAAAAGCTTTTGTATTTATTCAAAATATAAATGAAGCAACAGGTGGAATTTTAAAAGCTAAAGGCCATGCAAAATAATCAAAATATGACAGATTTTGTAATGGGCCTGTTGAGAGCCAATCTCCCTGAAAATTATTTGTATCATAATCCTGAGCATACCTTGTATGTTATTGGAAAAGCCATGGAAATAGGCCGCCAGGAAAAATGTACTGATGAGGAACTTGAATTTATAAGCGTTGCAGCACTTTGGCATGATACAGGCTACACTAAAACATATACCAATCATGAGGAACAGAGTTGCATATTAGCACGCCACTATTTGCCGGAATACGGTTTTACAGATGATTATATTGAAAGAATTTGTGGCATGATAATGGTCACAAAAATTCCCCAGTTACCAAAAAACAAATCAGAGGAAATACTTGCTGATGCCGACCTGGAATACCTTGGAACAGAAGAATTTGAACAAAAATCAGATTGTTTGTTTAAGGAACTTCAGTTTGTTAAACCTGCTTACACCGAAGCAGAGTGGAACCAGGCTCAGGTATCATTTATAACTAATCATCATTACTTCACCCGGTATTGCCAGGAAATCAAAGAGCCGGTAAAAATGAAGCATTTATTAAAGCTTACACATAGTTTGAGATAGGCATTGCAACCCTTGTTTTACTATTATTTACTTGAAATTCATGCATTAAAAGTCAACTTGGCATCCATTTTTTACTCCAATACTCCAGAGTAAACTTTCCCTGCATAATCCGTCATTAAAACTGATTTTAATGAAAGCATTGTAAACACAAATTTCATTCCTCAAGAAATCTTCCGGGCATATCTCCTTCTCGTATCCAATTTTTGGTTAATCCGATAAACTAAAAAATGCATTATGAAAGCAAAATCACTAAGAGGGAATTCGCCCGAAGAAATTAAAATCGCCCTGCAGCAAAGCATGGTAAACGGTTTTCAGCCAACCCTGGCCTTTGTTTTTATTTCCATCAAACAAGACGTTGATGCTGTGAGTAATCTCCTCGACTCACTTGGAATCGAGATATTTGGAGCAACAAGTTCGGGAGAATTTATTGATGGAGATATCAGCAACGGGGGTATCGCGGTTTTGTTGATGGATATTAATCCGGCAAACTTCAAATTACTGTTGCTCGATTACCGCGATAAAGAACCTGAAGTGGTAGTTAGAGAAATGGCGGCTTTAGCAAAAGAGAGATTTAAAAATCCTTCTATAATTCTGTCAGCCAGTTTTTATGCTCGTGGTGAATCAGAATCTTTGCTGGGAGATCAGCTTATCAGAATAATTGAATCGGTTGCCGGAAAAGAAACGACCGTTTGGGGTGGCCGGGCCGGCGATGATTTTATTTTTGATGAAACTGTAGTTTTTACCAATCAACTTTCAACAAAAAGAGGCATTATAATGCTGGTATTTGACGGAGATAAAATAATTACAACAGGCGAAGCTGCATCGGGTCAAAAGCCGGTTG
>CAIRMR010000137.1 GCA_903879715.1 uncultured Bacteroidales bacterium | reverse complement strand
TTTTATAACTTTCACCAGGTCAACGCCATTGCGCTCGGAATATAAGCTCCATTCGTCGAGGAAAGCGAGGATGGTAGCACGGTAAGAATTTTCCACAATTTTAGCAGTTTCCGACTCAATGGGACGATCCATAACCGTGAGCGGAAATTTTTCCGTATTCAGTACTTCAGTTAAAAATTTTACAACCCTGCCTTTCGCTTCTTCATTGATTCCGCTGCAAACCCGCCAGAAATCGCGGATACTGGCGACATAATTGCGGCCCGGCATAACTCTTTCGTAACTATGGGCCAGCAAAGGATCGGATTCAATACCGCGTTTTTTAAATACCTTTTTCATTAATGGATATGCAACCTGCTCGGTTGTTCCGGGAGCTACCGTTGTTTCGATAAGCACCAGCGCTTTGGAAGGAATATGCTCTGCAATTACTCCGAGCGACGCTTCCAGTGCAGCCATATCAGCCTCGCCATTACGGACATTGCCCAAATCCTCCTTGATATAATCACATTGAACATCAACAACCACAACATCAGCCAGCTTAAGAACATCATAAGTAAACGTGGCCATTAAAGTTTTTTTCTCGTTTACGCAACGCGAAATAATAAGTTCCACTTCAGGATCTTCAGCTTTTACGGGTGATACGCCCCGGTTGAGCATTGGGATTTTCCAGAAACTCCGTACACTTGGCCGTTGCATCCCGATTACAAATTTTGAGGGTTTACCGTCTTTGTCAACCGTATCGGCAACAATTGCTGCCATAACTGCGCCCACAAATCCAACGCCCATCACAACAACTATTTCACGATTCTTAGCGCGTTCTTCTGCAACACGTTTTTCAAGACTTTCATATTCAGCCTTATATTCTTCCGGTTTTGGTAAAGGGAACTTTTCCCCGCTGGGACTAATTGAATAAATTTCACTCATAATGACTCATTCATTAATTAATACGTAATTGAAAATTTTAGTTTTTATTATTGATCAAATCTACAAATATTTTCATTCGGGCTTAAGATAGAATTTGATTGTTTCAAAATTTATTCAATCTCAATTTCTTCCTTTTTCGTGGCAGGAATATCGTAATTGACTCAAGTATAATGATGTGAAAACTAATATCCGGATGTTGCAGCCGGTTCGAGATCCGGTTATTCCAAAAAGACAGAATCAGACAAGGACAATAAAGTAAAACTTTTTGCTTGAGGGTTTCATCCGGGGATAAAAAAACCCTCTCTAAAAACAATGATTTAAAGAGGTTCTGAAGTTTTATTCATACAGAAATTATCTGAATTTTAATTTGCTGTATGCTTTCATATATTTCACTGGACAATAACTAAGGTAATGAATCAGATTTTATCATAAAAAAATCATCTGCTAAACATGTCAGTTTGATCGTACTGAACGAAACTTTAAGTTAGGTAATAATTACTTTAATACCAGCATCTTCGAGTCTTTTTTTGTCTTCGTCAGATATTCCGGAATCTGTAATAACAGTATCAATCCGATCGAGTTTACAGATAAAAGCCAGGCTTTTGCGTAGAAATTTAGAGGAATCGGCTACTACAATTACTTCGCGTGCCACTTCTATCATTATCTGATTCAGGGATGCCTCTTCGATATTGGGGGTTGAAATACCGTTCATCGTATCGAAACCATCCACTCCAAGAAAAACCTTGTCGACGAAAAAGTTTTTGAAACTTTTCTCAGCCAGCGGGCCAATCAGGGAAAGTGAATTTTTACGCAATACTCCACCGGGGATTATCAGGTTCACATTGGGCATTGAAGCCAGTTGGTTGGCTATATTGAGCGCGTTTGTAATAACTGTGACATTATTTAGCGAAGGTTCAATATTCCGGATAATTTCGAGCGTAGTGGTGCCTGAATCCATAATTAATGTGTCGGATTCCTTAATGAGTTTTACAGCTGCTTTTCCAATCTTAACTTTTTCAGCCAGGTTAAGCTTATGCTTCTCTCCTAACTGAAGATCCTGGCTCACAACCTGTGTCGCGCTCATAGCGCCTCCGCGTGCCCGGATCAGCAGGTTCTTGCTTTCCAACTGCTCAAGGTCATTACGAATCGTGACCTCACTTACGCCAAATTCCTTACTGAGTTCATTAACAAAAACCTGGTCGTTAATTGAAAGTTTCTTAAGGATTTTCATCCTGCGATCGACAGTGCTATGTTGATTCATTTTTCTTCTGATCAATTGGTTAATACTACAACCATAAATTATTTATCCTTCTCCGATCCGTCATCTTCATTAATTTTCCAGGTTATTCAACCTGAAATAATCTTCCTCGGGAACAAAGATAATAGCTAAAGGCTTCGAAACCTATTTATCCTGAAATAAAAAGGTAAAAAATATTTTATTCGTGATGTCGAAACGATATAAAAAGATAATATATTTGCAACGAAAGTAAACGAAAGCAAATTTGCAAATTTATTCTTATGAATAATTTAGGAACTAAAGAGTCTGGACTTTTAAAAGGTGGAGTTCATACGGAGAGAGAGATATGGGGCCAGCCTGATTTATGGCAAAAAGTATATAAGCAGGCTATAATTGAAAAGGATTCATTGTCAAAATTTATAACGAATGCAACATTAAATGAAGATATAAATATCATTTTAACAGGTGCAGGTTCAAGCGCATTTATAGGCCTTTCGCTGATCGGCACTTACAAACGTAACCTTCAGAAGCAAACGACAGCCGTTGCAACAACTGACCTGGTTACTCATCCACTCGACTTCCTGGATCCTGATGTTCCTGTATTGCTGATTTCTTTTGCACGTTCAGGGAATAGCCCTGAAAGTGTTGCCGCCGTTCAAATGGCTGACCAGATTTGCTCGACTGTTTCCCATCTTATTATAACCTGTGATCCGGAAGGTGAGCTTGCAAATTATACGACTGAATCGCCAAAATATATTTTTATCCTTCCCGGCGAATCGAACGATAAAAGCCTGGCGATGACAGGTAGTTATTCAGGCATGTTGTTAGCCGGTTTGCTTATTGCCAGGATCAATGAGATTAATGAGCTAAATACACAAATACAGACGGTGCGAAAATATGCCGCAAAATTGTTGGAAAATTCCTCCGCATTCAGGCAAATAGCTGAATTAAATTTTCAGAGAGCCGTATTTCTGGGTTCGGGGCCATTGTACGGAACCGCAACCGAATCGCATTTAAAAATTCAGGAACTTACGAATGGTAGTATTATTTGTAAAAAGGACTCCTTCCTCGGTTTCAGGCATGGGCCAAAAGTAGTGGTAGACTCTACAACATTGGTATTCCTGTTGTTTTCGAACCAATCGTATGTGTTGAATTATGAAATTGATTTGTTAAACGAACTCATTTCAGGACAAAAGCCACTCTATATGGCAGGTCTTATCGAATCAGGAACGTTAAATCAGCAACTTGACAAATTGTTCGAATTATCCGAAACAGGAGTCCAGCTCGATGAAGACTTCCTGCCGGTTTGTTCTGTTCTGCCTGCCCAGATGATCGGGTATTTCAAATCGCTTCAACTGGGATTAAATCCTGACAGCCCGTCAGCAAGCGGAGCAATATCACGGGTAGTAAAAGGAGTAGTTATTTATCCATATAATACCGGAAATTAATGAACCTGGAAATAAGAAGAAAAGCCGCGGCTCAAAACATTCCCCTGATGGATTTTATCCTTCGGAGAAATGATGAACTTGCAAAGCTGGATGGTATAAACAGGACCATTTTTGCTGCGTGCCCTAATTCTATTTCCGTTATTAAAGCCGCTTTACGTTCGGCCAAGCGCTGGAACAGCCCGATTAAATTTGCAGCCACATTGAACCAGGTTGATACTGACAGAGGGTATACTAATCTGAATCAGAAAGAATTTGTAAATACCATCAGGCTTGAAGCGGAACGATTGAACCTGAAAGTTCCGGTCATTATCGCTGTTGACCATGGCGGACCGTGGCTGAAAGATGTACATGCACGCGAAAAGTGGAGTTTTGATGATACTTTTTCAGCAGTCAAAAAATCTTTCGAAGCATCCGTAGAAGCTGGCTTTGATCTCATACATGTAGATCCAACCATAGATATTACCCTTGCAGCAGGGCAGCATATTAACATTGAAACAGTGGCTGCACACACAATTGGTTTGGTTGATTATACAGAACGCTTCCGTATTTCCGGCGGATATCCCCGGATTGCCTTTGAGGTAGGCACAGAAGAAGTTCATGGCGGCCTAGCCGACATGGATACATTCCGGAAGTTTCTGGGTTTGGTGAAAAAAGGCCTGGCTGAACGTGGGCTTTCCTACGTTTGGCCATGCTTTGTTGTTGGTAAAGTCGGAACGGACCTGCATACTTCTACGTTTGATCCCGACATGGCAATACAACTTACCAGGGTTGCACGCGAATATGGCAGCGTAATTAAAGGTCACTACACGGATGGCGTTTCAAATCCTGAAGCATATCCGCTTTCAGGAATGGGCGCGGCTAATGTAGGTCCTGAATTCACTATTACAGAATACAACGGATTAACTGAACTCGAAAAACTGGAAAAACAATATTTTGCTGAAGGTAAAATCGCCCGCTGTTCTGACATTGGGTTCATATTAAAAGCTGCGGTAGTGCAGTCGGGACGATGGAAAAAATGGCTTCAGGATCGTGAGGATGCAGAAAATTTTGAAAATATATCACTAAACAGAAAACAATGGTTGCTAAGTACTGGTTGTAGGTATATCTGGCAAAATGCCGAAGTACTTGCCGCAAGAGCACATCTTTACTATAATCTTGAAAGCCATGGAATATTGGCCGAAGAAATTGTACTTTCCAATATAGAATGTGCAATGGATAAGTATTTTGCTGCTTTTAACCTTAAAAATCTGAATGACTTATTATAAAAAATAATACAGGCATGGAATTCAACACAAAACCGGATGTAGTTGTAATTGGCGAACTCAATGTAGATATCATTCTCAACCAGATAGATGCTTTTCCTGAAATAGGAAAAGAAATACTGGCGCAGGGAATGAATATCACTCTTGGAAGTTCATCAGCTATTTTTGCCAGCAACCTGTGCACATTGGGTTCAGGTGTTGCTTTCATCGGGAAGATCGGGAAAGACAGTTTTGCTTCTGTAGTTCTTGAAAGTTTGAATTCAAAAAGTGTTGATACTTCACATGTTATCCAATCAGAAACAGTAAATACAGGCGCAACCATCGTACTGAACTATGACCAGGACCGTGCCATGGTTACCTATCCGGGTGCAATGGAAGATCTGAGGATTGAAGATATTGACTTCGGGTTTCTTTCAACAGCCCGTCACCTGCATTTTTCTTCCATTTTTCTGCAACCAGGTATTTGCGAACACCTTCCGGAATTGTTTTCTAAAGCTAAATCTCTGGGCCTGACCACCTCGCTAGATCCGCAATGGGATCCGGCTGAAAAATGGGAAGTTGACTTATCAAACCTGCTTCCGGCACTGGATATTTTCCTGCCTAATAAGGCTGAATTCCTGTTACTGACTGGCACAAGCTCAATGGAAGAAGGCATTGCTATGATTAAAGAAATTGCGCCAAACCTCACTTTGGTTATTAAAGACGGTTCCAATGGAGCTTATGGATGGAATTATGGAAAACTCGTTCATCAGCCTGCTTTTCTGAATACAGATGTTATAGACTGTATAGGCGCCGGTGATAGTTTCAATGCCGGGTTTATTCACGAATTCCTAAAAGGAAGCTTACTAAAAAAATGCCTGAAAACAGGAGCATTAACAGGAGCTGTTTCTACAACCCGTCCGGGTGGAACCGGTGCCTTTGACAGTGTTGAAGGTGTGAGCAAAATTGCTGCTGAAAATTTTAAAATGACTCTTTGATACACCTGATATGAAATTACAAAAAAAACTGGAAGATCTTACTATTGCGCATAAAGCCATACTTGCTGTAAATTTTTACAACTTCGAAACCCTTGCGGGAATCATGAAGGCTGCCAAAGTTTTGAACGAACCGGTTATTTTGCAACTTTCGGAGAGTACGATCAACTACCTGGGACTGAAAATAGCTGCCGGACTGGCCCGCAAAGGACTTGAGCAATATGGCGTTATAGGCTGGCTCCATCTGGATCACGGCGGATCAGTTGAACTGGTAAAACGCTGTCTCGATGAAGGTTTTGATTCCGTGATGATTGATGCCAGCGAGCTTCCGTTTGACGAAAATGTAAAAACAACGCTGGAAGTTGTAAAACTTGCTGAAAAATATAATGCTAATGTTGAGGCTGAGCTTGGTTATGTTGCAAAACTGGGCCAGATACAAAACACATCCGTTTATACTCAGCCTGAAGAAGTTAAACTATTCACTGAGCTTACTGGTGTAAATGCCCTGGCAGTTGCAATCGGATCGGCTCATGGTTTTTATAAATCAACGCCTGTTTTGCAGATTGAACTGCTGAAATCAATTCGCAAAGTAACTGATAAAGCGCTGGTTCTTCACGGAGGTTCAGGCATACCGGATAATCAAATTAAACAAGCCATACAGGCAGGAATCTCAAAAATTAACCTAGCGACTGAAACCAAAAATACTTTCATGTTAACCCTCAAGGAAGTACTGAACCAAACAGATGAAATAGATTTGCGGAAAGTATTCCCAAAAGCCATTGACGCCGTTGAAACTCTTATTTACAATAAAATCATTATGATAAATTCGCCCGAATGAAGAATACTATCTGTATAGTCCTGCTTTTGAGTTTCGCGTTGACCGGCTTCGGCCAGAATGCGGATCAACTGCTGCTGAAAAACTTCAGGCCGGTTTCTGTTTATGCTATTCCTGTTACAATACCCGCAAAAGCAAAATTCCCGGTAATCGATATGCACTCGCATCCTTACGCGCAAAGTGCGGCAGAATTGGATAGCTGGGTAAAAGCGATGGATCAGATGGGTATTTCTAAAACTATTATTCATACCATGTCGACAGGATCAAGATTTGATTCACTGGTTGATGCTTATGGCAAATACCCGGGACGCTTTGAACTCTGGTGTGGTTTCGATTACACCGGTTACGACAAACCTGGTTTTGGCCAGGCAGCTGTCACTGAATTAGAGAGATGTTTTAAAAAAGGAGCCAAAGGTGTTGGCGAACTTGGCGATAAAGGCGCGGGTGAAATCTACTCAAAACCGGTGCCCGGCTATGGCATGCATCTCGACGATGCCCGGATGAAGCCATTGCTTCAGAAATGCGCCGAATTGCATATGCCCGTAAATGTTCATATCGCTGAACCATACTGGATGTATCTTCCGGCCGACAGCACAAATGATGGACTGATGAACGCTTCAACATGGAAAGTTGATGTGAAGCCAGGTATGCTTAATCATGCTGAGCTGATGAAATCTCTGGAAAATGCGATCAGGGAAAATCCGAAAACTTTGTTTATTGCCTGTCATTTTGCTAACTGCGAATACAACTTATCAATAGCAGGCCAATTGCTTGATACATATAGCAACTTCTATCTCGATATCTCAGCCAGGTATGCAGAAACGGCGACTATTCCTCGGCAAATGGTGAAATTCTATACTCAATACCAGGAACGCCTGCTTTACGGAACCGATATGGGAATGGGAGTTCCTATGTACCAGATCACTTTCCGTGTGCTTGAAACGCTGGACGAGCACTTCTACGAAACCGTCACATTCAACTATCACTGGGCAATGAACGGATTCGGGCTGAGCGACACGATACTGAAGAAACTCTATATGAAGAACGCGTTAAAAATCAGGAAATATGAAAATGAACGCTAGGTATTTTCTTCTGATTTCCGGCGTAGTCATACTTTGGCTGGCTATGGCATCCTGTTCAAAAAACACAGGTACTGTCAGCTCTGGCGCTTTACAGGTTGAAATCAACAACCAGATGTTTACCCGTGTGAGTACCAACCTCTCGAAGATTCCTTTAAACAATGAATTCCGGCAATCGGAATACCTGGTTACTGATAAAGATTCAATTGGAACATTCAAATTGGGATCCTCTGATGTTCAGAAAATCAGTGATTTTGCCGGTGAGGGCAAATCGTACACATACAAAGGCATTGCTGAGAATACTAATGAAAAAATTACCAAAATCCTTAAAATTAACACATACAAAGAGTTCGAAGGCTGGGCATTTTACTCTGTTAAATTTGTCAATTCGGGAAACAAAGATATTGTGGTTAAGAAATGGGTAAACCATTCCTATAAAATTGACAGTAAGCAGGATAAGCCTGATTTCTGGTCACTCCAGGCAAGTTCAACCGGGGCGCGTAAGAGCTGGATACTTCCGGTTGATACTGGTTTTTACCAGAAAAATTTCCTGGGAATGAATGATCCTGATTACGGCGGAGGAATTCCGTTACTGGATATCTGGCGCAAAGATGCAGGAATCGCGATTGGTCACACATCCTTAAAACCCGAATTGGTTTCACTTCCTGTAAAGATGGCAAAGGATGCCAATTATTCTACCATCGGAATTGAATACCAGGTTAACGATAAACTGCATCCCGGCGATACCTTAAAAACTCTTGAAACCTTTGTTACTGTTCATAATGGTGATTGTTTTTCCACAATGAAACAGTACGCTGCCTTTATGGAGAAAAAGGGAATCGTGATGCCCGACTCCGAGCCGCTGGCTTATGAACCTATGTGGTGTGCCTGGGGATATATGCGCAAATTTACGGTTGCCGAAGTCATTGGAACTTTAGCAAAAGTTAAAGAACTCGGATTTACCTGGGTTACCATTGATGATGGGTATCAGCATGCCGAAGGCGACTGGCTTCCAAATCCGGTTACATTTCCAGGTGGCGAAGCGCAAATGAAAAAGCTGGTGGATACAATCCATTCCATGGGTTTTAAAGCGCAGATATGGTGGGCTCCTATGGCTGTTGATCCGGGCACAAAGCTTCTGGCCGAACATCCTGATATCATCCTGAAAAATGCGGACAGAAGTCCCCAGGTTATCAGCTGGTGGGACAGCTATTATATGTCACCGGCTTATCAGCCTACACTTGACCATACCAAAGCCATGGTTGAAATGTTTATCGGCAAATGGGGTTTTGACGGATTAAAACTGGACGGACAGCATTTGAATGCATGCCCGCCTGACTATAATCCGGCTCACCACCTGGCTCATCCAAACGAAGCGCCCGAAAGTGTACCTGGATTTTTTAAACTGATTTATGAAACCGCGCATCAGATAAAACCGGCAGCACTTGTTGAGCTTTGCCCGTGTGGCGATGCCATGTCGTTTTACAATATGCCGTTTACCAATCAGTTTGTAGCTTCTGATCCGGTAGGCAGTACGCAGGTCCGTTCGAAAGGTAAAGTATATAAAGCGCTTGCCCCCAAAACAGCCTATTTTGGCGATCATGTAGAACTTAGTGATGATCGTAGTGATTTTGCCAGCACCATTGGAGTTGGCGGTGTACCGGGAACCAAGTTTACCTGGCCTGCCGACAATCCGTTTTCGGAAGAAAAGAACCTCTTGAAACCTGAAAGAGAAAAAGAATGGAAAAAATGGATTCAGATATATAAAACGCATATGCTTTCGAAAGGTGAATACCTGGGTGGATTGTACGATATCGGATACGATGTTCCCGAAGCACATGTGATCCGAAAATCGGATACGCTGTTTTACGCATTTTACGCTAAAAACTGGACCGGGACTTTGAACTTTAAAGGGCTTTTAGAAAAGTCGTATAAGGTTTTAGACTATGTTAACAATCAGGATTTAGGCATTTTGACAAAGGAAAAACCTGAGTTAAATACAAGTTTTGATAAATACCTTTTGTTAATGGCATATCCGATGAGATAAAACCATAATTAATTTTAAACAAGCCCAAAACAATTAACAATTAAATAAACCACACCTAACCAAAATCAATCGCTATGAGAAAATTGACAATTCTACTTGTATTACTCCTTTTAGGAGGAATCCAGGTTGTGCTTGCACAAAAAACGATCACGGGTAAAGTTACCAGTAAGGAGGATGGTAGCGGTATTCCGGGAGCAACAGTAGTGGTGACAGGTACTACCGTCGGAACCACAACTGACATTACAGGGAAATTCACCCTGAGTGTACCCTCCAATGCTGTTTCATTACGCATTACTTATGTTGGAATGAAACCAGCTGATGTCGAAATCGGCACAAGTAAGGAAATCCTTGTTGTGTTAGAATCTGAAGCAGTTGCGCTTGATGAAGTTGTAGTTGTAGGTTATGGAACGCAAAAGAAGCGTGACTTAACAGGTGCAATTTCTTCGGTAAAGTCAAATGACATTATAATGTCATCGAGTTCAGATATCGGACACACTTTGAAAGGTAAAGCCGCCGGTCTTATGATTCGCGAAAACAGCGCACAGCCCGGTGGAGGACTTGATATCTTAATCAGGGGAGCTGGTTCAATCAATGCCAGTAACGCACCACTTATTGTTGTTGACGGGTTTCCTATTTCAGATCTCCAACAACCTGAAAGCAGTGGAAGATATGTTGCAGGAACTCAAAGTGTGCTGAATACTTTTAACCCTAATGATATTGAATCCATCGAAGTTTTAAAAGATGCGAGTGCCACAGCTATTTATGGTTCTCGTGCAGCCCACGGAGTTATCCTGATATCTACCAAAAGAGGTAAAGAAGGAAAACCGGTTGTAAATTATTCGACCTCCTACGCCATTCAGAAATATAATAATTCATTTGATGTTTTGCCTTTGAATGAGTGGATGCAGGTGCGCAATGAAGCTTCCTGGGAACAGTATATGTTCGGCAATCATGTAGCTCCCTGGGGAACCAGGACGCTTGCAGAAGTACAGGCAGACCCCAATATACCAGCTTACCATAAGCTATACACCCAAAATGCAATCAATAATGTTGGCAGAGGTACAGACTGGGTTGGACTGGTAACCCGGAACGGTGGCATCCAGCAACATAATATTTCTATTTCAGGTGGTAATAAATCGACAAAGTATTTATTGTCAGGCAACTACTATAACCAGGATGGTGTTATAAAAAACGCCGGCTTCCAGCGTTATGCCGTCAGGGCTAATATAGACCAGGATATCAACAAATATGTTAAACTGGGAATGAACTTATCTTTCAGCCGCATTAACAACCAAAACAGCAGCCTTGGAGGCGATCAATGGGAAAACTCAGGAATCATCCGTGCTGCAGTTCAACAAGGTCCACATATCAGGGCAATCGATGAGGACGGTAATTATCCTTTAAACCCGGATCTCAGTTTGCAGCCTAACCCATATTCCTTACTCACCATCACTGACTTAGGAAGAGTTGAACGAACCATAGTTAATTCTTACCTCGATATTATGCCAATAAAAGACCTGGTTATTAAACTAAAAGCAGGTGTAGATCGTGGAATGACTAACAGGTGGACCTATTATCCAAAAACAACCTTGTGGGGAGCTCGCGAAAATGGCAAAGCATCCATTGCTGAAACGGATAAGAATGATTATTTAATGGAGGCTACTGCTAATTACAATAAAAAATTGGGGCAAGATCACCAAATAACATTATTAGCCGGAGTATCTAAGGAAAAGTTTATTGACAGGAATTCCAGTGAAGGCAATACAGGTTTTATTACCGATGCATTTTTATGGAATAACCTTAATGCCGGAACCGGCACAAAGACCCTGAGTTCATCCGGACAGGATAATGTAATGGCTTCATATTTTGGCCGATTGAATTATATCTTCAAGGATAGATATCTTATGACATTAACACTTCGTACTGATGGTGCCAGTGTATTTGCAGCAAACAACAAATGGGCTACATTCCCATCCGTTGCCTTGGGGTGGAATATTGCTGATGAATCATTTTTTGCTGGTGCAAAAGATGTTGTATCGCAGTTGAAACTTAGGTTCAGTTATGGGCAAACCGGGAATGCTGCAATCAGCAACAACGCTTTTGCTGCATACTCAGCATATCCTGCATATCTTACGGGTGACGAAGTCAGGAATATCGGAGTTTCTTTATCCCGTCTGGAAAATCCTGACCTGAAATGGGAAACTACCACCGAAGCTAACTTTGGTGTTGACTTCAGTTTTTTCAAAGACAGGGTTTCCGGTTCTTTTGAATATTATAACAGGATTATTTCCGATCTTCTGGCTACGAAGCCTATTAACTCATATAATGAGATTAATATGATAGTGGCTAATGTTGGTGAAACACAAAGCAAAGGGTTTGAGCTTTCATTGACTACATATAATATGAACAAAAAAGATTTCCAATGGAAAACTATGTTTGCGTTCTCAAACTACAAAGACACCTGGAGGAAAAGAGCTGATGACTGGAAACCATCTGTTTATCAAAGCGATAACGACCCAATCAGGGCTATATATGCCCGTGAGTCTGATGGTATAATGCAGATAGGGGAAGTTGTTCCAGCCCAACCGGAACTACAACCCGGAGCTATCAAAATTAAAGATATCAACGGATACGAGCGCGATACAGACGGAAATCCCGTAGTAGACGCTAATGGCAGATTCATCAGAACAGGAGCTCCTGATGGCATGATTGATGATGCAGACACAAAACTACTTGGCACATCGGATCCGAAATTAATCGCTGGTATGTCCAATATGTTTACTTACAAAAACTTTTCGTTAAGCTTTGATTTCAACGGAATGTTCGGTCGTAAAATGGCCGACCCTAACTACACAGCTTACGGAGTTGGCGCCGAAGGCGTTTATACTTATGGCTACAATGCGTTAAGGACAGTTAAAGATCGCTGGACGCCTACAAATCCTTCAACAACTCATCCAAGTTCATACTACGGATGGTCACCATATGGCCAGGGAGACTTTTTCCTGCAAAAAGCTTGGTTTATCCGCCTGCAGAACATTTCTTTAGGATATGACCTTCCTAAAAAGTGGTTTGGCAAGGTAATTAACACGGCTCATATACATGTTGATGCACAGAATCTGTTCATTCTGACTCCATACACAGGGGTGGATCCGGAAACCGATTCTTATACAGCTGCATACCCGAATGTAAAAACGTTTACGGTAGGTCTGAATTTAATTTTCTAACCAATAAAAAGCAAAATCATGAAAATGAAAAAAATAATAACCTTTCTACTGGTGGTCTTCTTATTTAATGGTTGCACCAAGGACCTGGTACCAGTCGACTACTCCGAAATAAATCCCAGTATTTTCCCTCAATCAGAAGCAGATGTACAGGCAATGGTAATGGCCTGTTACTATCCTCTCAGAGGATCATGGTGGGATGGTATTAATTCAACCTCCGAAAGAGGGCTTATGTTTTGTTTAGATGCAACTACTGAAATCCTTTCAGGAAAGTTCGATATTCAACAATATGGGCATTTACTTAATTTTCACCCAACGGATGAATTGGCAGTCTTTTTCTATGACTGGTACTATAATAAAATCAGCCGTATGACTCTCACTATCGACTTGATTAATAAATCCAGAGTAAGTGATGCCATTAAGGCCAAGGCAATAGCCGAAGTTCGCTGTGCTAGAGGAATGCTCGCTTACGATCTTTACGACATGTATGGTCCACTGGTGGTAGCACCTCTCGAAGTTTTACAGCAACCAATGGTTGAACACCCCCTGGCTCGTCTGTCAAACGAAGAAATGGTAAAATTTATTGAAGATGATTTAATCGAATCCACCAAAGAATTACCTGATCCGGGTGCCACTGAGTATGGTCGCTTTAGTAAAGCTGCTGCGCAAATGATGCTGATTCGCCTTTATCTGCATGAAAAACAGTGGGATAAAGTTCTAGCTGCCTGCAATACAATTATTGATTACCATCATTTTTCACTTGATGCTGATTATGTTGGAATGTGGGGACTGAATGGTGCTTCGAAAAGTAAAGAGGTTATCTTTGCTGTACCATGTAATTACGACGGAACCAGTGAAAACCAGTGGCAATTGATGGCATTGCCAGCCGCATATCCTCCAATGGGTGGCTGGGCAACGGTACAAAGCACATGGACATTTTACGATTCTTTCGAAGCAGCAGATGTTAGAAAGACCATGCTCATAACAGAATTCACCGGTACTGATGGAATCGCATACAGCCGTGCCAATCCGGGTTCAGTAATGGATCTTGGTCCTATTCCTCTGAAAATAAACGCTGATGATCAAAGATCAACTTCATTATCCACGGTTGATATTATTCTATACAGGTATGCTGATGTCCTGCTTTCGAAAGCTGAAGCCATCGCCAATTTGTCAGGGCCGAATACGGAAGCAATGGAACTTGTTAATGTTGTTCGCCGCAGGGCCGGTTTGCAGGATAAGAGTATTGCAGATTACGGTTCGTTGGCAGCTTTCAACAACATGATCCTTACCGAACGTAGCCATGAATACTGGTGCGAAAACGGCCAATACAGGGCTGACCTTATCCGTCATGGAAAATTCGTGTCGCGCTGCATTGAGTTAACACATTCTCCTTACGCCGACGCAAACAAAGTACTTTTCCCTTTCTCATTAAAAACAGTTAGCGAAGGCAAGGGATTGTTCATTCAGAATCCGGGTTATAATTGATAGTTTTAAAGAAGCAGGATTTAAATTAAGAATTGTTTAATTCCTGCTTCTTTTTCTCAAAAAACAAACTGTTTCAAAAACCTTGTATGCCTGTACCGGGTTTAATATCAGCAACTAAGTATGTTTTGCCTAACAAGAATAGAATTATGACTGCTCAAATAAAAAGAATAGAATATCTGTCTGTAATCATAGTGATTTGTATTGCATTATCATTGGCAAGCGGGTGTAAAAAACCTGATAACAATGGTGATACAAACAACAGTATCATTCAGTATCAGCAATCCATGGATATTTTTTCGAATCCTGAGCGTGGTTTTATTCATATGGCTGATGTTAGATCGGAAGGCGAAAACCTGAACCAGTTATGGCTGGCAAATCTTAAGTCGGAGAATGTATCGATGATGATGAGGGTGTTTTACCTGGAGAAATTTAAGGATCAACCCATAAGTGATAAGGAGCTTCAACTGATTCGTACTGATTTGAAATCCATACGCGATGCCGGTCTGAAATGCATTCTTCGGTTTGCCTATACAGATGACATGGCTGGAACCGATGCTCCTTTAGTAATTGTCAAACAACATCTGGATCAGCTTCAGCCGGTTTTTGTAGAGAATAAAGATGTTATTGCTTTTGTACAGGCAGGATTTATAGGTGCCTGGGGGGAATGGCATAGTTCGAGCAACGGGTTGGCAACTACTGAAAATGAACGGGAAGTTCTTTACAAACTGCTTAGTGTTTTGCCTGTCGAAATCATGGTACAGGTCAGGACACCCGGAGCTAAACAAGCGATTTTCAATACTACCTTACCCATTGAATCTGCAATAGCATACAGCAGCGAAAATCGCGCCAGGGTAGGACATCACAACGACTGTTTCCTGGCCGGTGGTACAGATTACGGCACCTATACTAATGTTACTGCAGATAAAGAGTACATCAGCAAGGATGCATTATATGTACCTTCCGGTGGTGAAACCTGTCCACCCGAAGGAGCTTTCCCTGGTTGCACAACAGCGCAAACGGAGATGAGGCTTCTGAAATGGACTTTCCTGAATCTCGATTGGTACCAACCGGTTCTTACAGCCTGGAGAAATTCAGGTTGCTTCGAAGAGTTTCAGCGGAACCTTGGATACAGGCTGGTTCTTGTTAGCGCGAATTTGCCTAAGGAAGTTAGCACCGGCGGTGATTTTCTGCCCGAGATTAAAATTACAAATAAAGGATATGCTCCGTTGTACAACTACAAAACTACAAGCCTGGTGCTGAAAAATATATCCACCGGCGAGTTTTACCAGTTCGACTTACCTGTAGATATACGTACATGTAAGCCAAACGGGATCTTAACAATCAACAATTCCATAAAATTAACCAACATTCCACAGGGAAATTACAAAGTATATCTGAAACTGGCCGACAAGTCAGAAACGTTGAAAAACCGCAAAGAGTTTTCTGTACGGCTGGCCAACACAAATGTATGGGACGCGGAAACCGGGTTGAATGATTTGCTTCACCAGCTAAAAGTTACCGCCAAAAAGTAATCCCTTTCAGATCAAGAAAAACTAACAATAATTAATAACTAACAATATGAAGAAAAAACACTACTGGATTCTGATAAGCATCGCATTAACAATGCTTACAACCGTTTCGTGCAAGAAAGATGATTCTTCCGGCGGAACCAAAGCTGTATTCAGTTATATAGCTGATGGTTATAAAGTTAATTTCACCAATTTCTCAACCAATGCAACAGAATATGTTTGGGAATTTGGCGATCAGACGGAAACATCTATACTTTCAAATCCTACCCATGTTTTCACAAAAAAGGGTCAGTACCTGGTTACACTTACTGCCAAAGCAGGTGAAGTGACAAGTACTTTTATTGATACTGTTTTAATCATCGGGCCGAATATTAAAATTGATGGTGATTATACCGACTGGACTTACGTTGGATACACCTATCAGAATCCAAGCACTGGTAATGGCGGTACACTAATTGGGATTAAAACTTTTGCTTCGGCTGGTAATCTCAATTTCTATTTAGAAGGAACACCTGATTGCAACCTGGATGTTATGGACCTTTACATTGATACTGACAATAATCCCGAAACCGGTCTGAAAAGCTGGATGTTCCCTGCAGGATCAGGAGCTGACTACCTGTGTGAAGGATCTGTTTCAGGAGGTTGGGGAGATGTTTTCCAACATGTGGGTCCTGGAAACGATTGGGCATGGAACCCCATTCTTTCATTTGCAGATGTTTTTCAGTTCTCTGCATTCAAAACCGTTGATGGCAATAAGGTAATAGAGTTTGCGATTAAAAGAAGCGCGCTTGGAGCACAAAGTGGTTTTGTTAATTTCGCTATTGTCGAAAGCAATGCTGGTTGGGCTGAAGTTGGTCATTTACCTGTAACACAGGAAGAAACCTCGAAATTCATACCTTTCCCATTATAGGATTTGAAAGCCTGAACTTTAAAAAATACATATCCGGAATTAGTATCATATAATTCTGATTTATTTCTGGAAGTTCAGTTCAGATTCTTTTATGAAAAGGGTATGATGGAGTTCTGTCATACCCTTTTTCTTTCTTTCCCACCTCTTAATTCTCAGAATCAGGAGGTTGTAATTACCGCAACACAGACATCAGGTTTTGAAACATCTAATACATTAATGTGATGATTCGTAAGATCAAATTACTCGCCATTTTGCTGATACTTCAATCTACTGTATTTGGTATCAGCCTTGCCACAGCTGCAATTGGTAATGAGTGGCCGCCATTACCCATAAAAGTTGTATACATCCTGCACGCATCATCTTTAAATGAAAGTACTGAGATTCCTGTTTTTAAGGTTATCAATTCAGCAAATACCAGGATAACAACTTACCGAAACGCAGACTTCCAGGTTGTGCTTCATGAAATTGACCGTGGAAATTACACCGAAATAAACGGTGAACTCGAACACTTAACACAAGGGACTGCGTGCGTTACGCTTCGGATTTCAATTCCGGTAACTGGTGAAAAATGGGAATGGTTTCATGGCCTGGATAAATCGATTGAGATGAAAACAGGTACGGCATATTATGATACTATTCCCGTAAATACTACTATTCCACCCGATGGTGCATTTAACGGGAAAACCTTAACTGATGGTGGATATGGCGATGCCATAGGCCGCGGAACAATGTCATTCTATCCGCTATGTGCAGTTAATGTGAATAATGAAGGAAAAGGCATGGGGATTGACCTTTCCATTCCTTTGGTTTACAGGCTTGGCGCTGAAAAGGGCAAAGGATTAATTGCCGAATTTGATGTTGCCACAAGCCCGCTGACTGAAAAATTCCCGAACAGGGCATTTTTCAAACTCTGTACTTTTTCGTTCGACGGGAAATGGGGAATGCGATCGGCATTGGAAACGTATTATTCTATTTTCCCCGAAGCATTTAAAAAAAGAGTGGTTACCGAAGGCATCTGGCTGCCCTTTACTCCACTCCGATCAATTCCTCATTGGGAAGATTTCGGCTTTGCTTTTCACGAAACGTCCTGGAATAATAAGGACACCAAAGAAGGAGAAAAAATGTCGAATATCCTTTCGGATAAAGGCACTGACGTTTTGAGCTTTCAATATACCGAGCCATGGGATATTCAATTGCCGATTCTAAGAAAAAATATTCCTTATGATACGCTTATTTCTGATAAAATGATTCCAGTAGAACACCAAGAATATGTCAGCAACAGCGCCACCCGGGATAAAAACGGGCTCCTGCAGACACGCAGGCTGGAAACGCCCTGGTTTAGCTCAGGATGGGCAGTAAGTATCACAACCAATTGCGATCCCGATCTGAATGGGTTTAACCGCTATCAATATGTTTTACAGGACGAAATCCGGCCGGCAACAAAGTTGAATGTGGATGGAATCTATTTCGATTCTATGGAATGGAACTGGCATCACGACTTGAATTACCGTTCTGAGCATTTTAAATACACAGATTATCCTCTTACGTTTTCTTCAGGCATTGCTAAACCGGCAATCTGGAATTTTGCATCTGAGTTCGAATTCATGAAGAAAATTTCGGATGAAATGCATTTGCAGGGCAAGCTGGCTATGGGAAACGGGCATGGCTGGAATCCTTTTGCAGCCTCTAATCTTGATTTATTTGGCGCTGAACTGAGCTGGTATTCTTCCGGCGATCACAATACAGACGCCCTGGACTTTAAACGTGCTATTTCATTTCAGAAACCCATTGTTTTCCTTTTGAATGAAGGTCTGAATGATAAAGCCTTCACCGATTCACCTTATTCCGGGTATGAGGTTTATTTTGAAAAACTAATGGCTTACGGATTCTTCCCGTCGTTTTTCAGTACCGATGCATCAAACGATCCCTACTGGCAGGATCATAAAAAGATTGAGAATGGCCGGCCGTTTTTCAAAAAATACATTCCGATTATCAAACTGATTGCCGCAGCCGGCTGGGAACCGGTTACATTAGCTACTAGTGATGTCGCTTCAGTTCGGATTGAGCGCTTTGGCGAAGCCGGAGATTTATATTTTACAATAAGGAATAATGGAACTAAGGATGTGCAATGCATTGTTACTCCTGACATATCCGCTCTTAAAATTTCCAGAAAACTATCAGCTATGGAATTGGTAAGCAACCAAAAGGTAAAATCAGAAAACAATAAATTTTACATGACAATTCCGGGGCTTCGGACTCAGGTAATCCATATTTCAAAATGATAAAATACAACTTTTATCTGGCACTTTTGTTTGCCGTTCTATTTACGGGCAGAAGTTATGCCCAGGACTGGACTCATTATGTTAGGACCTCAGGCCATGGATGTGAGATTAATCAGCTCCATTCCATCATGAACGATGCACGGCAGACATATCTGTTTGGCATTGAAGTGGATAATGATATAACCGGGAGATACAACAGTTTACTTGTTCCGGATCTGAAACTCAAGGCAATCAAAGCCATGGCCGACAGCGCTCATGCTGCCAGAAATTTTGCATTTGTTTACACCGCTGGCCTGGAATGTATCACTGACAGTGTTGTTCCGCAATCCCGCACTTTCCTGCGCGATCATCCTGACTGGGCGCAACGCAATAAAAAAGGATATCCGGCGCTATTTGGTTTCGGCGACGCTTTCTGGATCAGCGAAAATTCTGAGGATGTATGGATTGCGCCCTATGCGCCTGAATGGCGAAAACTTTATATGAAGCGGATTCGTCAGATTGCCGCCACCGGTATCGACGGGGTTTATATTGATATTCCTTACTGGATGACGCATTTCACCGGATGGGAAGATACCTGGGCAAGTTTTGATGTTTATACTGTAGCTGAATTTAAAAGAAGAACCGGATTTGATGCATTAACTGATTTTAAACCCGGCGACTGGAATGATCCTGAGTTTATTGCGTGGGTCGATTTCCGGATCAGCAGCATGACTGAGTTCATGGCTGAAATCGATAAAAATGTAAAATCAGTAAATCCTGCATGTAAAACTATTGCCGAAATATACCCGGGAATTGGCGAGGAAGCTGCACGGGTCGGTGCCGATGTTTACGATATGTACCCGGTTGTTGATGTAATCGCCCATGAATATAATGTTGGCAATAACAGCGCCCAACGCGAACCGTTGGATTGGACGGAATACATGATCGGAATGTATACATTCAAGGCTTTTGCCGAAGGGAAACCATCCTGGATGCTGAGTTACAGTTGGGATAAAGAGGATAGCATTATTCCAGCCGATGCTATTGAAAACCTGGCTATGAGCCAGGTGATGGCCGGTACAAACAGCTGGGATGCCCACCGCTTCGTAATGGGAGGTTCAAATGATTATGAGGCCCGAACGAAAGTGTATAAATGGATCAGTGAAAATGAAAAACTGATCTATGCTCCCCGAAAAACAATGGCTCCTGTAGGAATTTATTTTTCCCCAAAAACACGAAGTTACTTTTCGGATGATTTTACACCGGCATACCTGGGCATGATGAATTTATTACTCAGGGAACATATTGAATTCGAAATAGTTACTCCCCGAACTTTAAGTGCTACAAACTGCAAAATATTAATTTTACCTGATGTAAAATGTGTTAGCGACGTTGAATATGCCCAGATCCAATCCTGGTTAAAAAAAGGCAACACATTGTTTTCAACCGGAGAAACTGCAATGTATAATGATAAACGTGAAATTTCATCAAATCAGGCACGGATGCAGGAACTATCAGGCGTTTATCCGAATACTGTACATATTAATGGAAATCCGGAAAGTGCGTTTTACCGGTTTTTAAAGGAAAATTTTAATACCTCAGCTTCTAACGGTAACTATCCGGCTTTTGAAAATAAAGGGATAAACCAGATCCTTGATCTAATTCAAAAGACCAAAGGATATTCCCCTGTTATCAAAATCGAAAATGCTGCTTTATGTGTTGCTCAGATTGCCAATGTTGAAAATAAGCCAACTATTTTCCTGGCTAATTTTTCAGGATTAAAGGGTCGCTTAAATGCCAATCCATTTCCCGAAAAAGATATCCTTGTCACTTTTTACAATGTTAAACAGGATGCACATGCCATAATTATTCCATTCATGGGAAAACCTCAGAATATCAAAGGGGAATGGAAAAACAATACTTTAAAAATTATTCTGCCACCAATTTTGCGAGGAGCAATTGTTCAACTGAACTAATAAGAGGTGTTTTCTGATTCCATTAATTAGTCAATTAACCTCATTAGGATTAACAGTATGTCGATATTCAAAATCAGCCCCATTAGTTTGTTATTGCTTTTCCTCTTGCTTTTCGGTCCTTTGGCACAAGTGACTAAATCACAAAATGTATTAAAAGGTCCATACCTGACTGAACCTGGTGAAACAAGCCTGGTGATCCGCTGGGAAATCGATAAAATGTCAGATTACAAGGTAGAATATGGTCTAAATACTAAAAAAACTAAACAGGTAAACCTCATTTACAGGGGCAGTAAAAATGATGCCTGGCTGTATGAAGCTAAATTAACAGGTCTGCAACCCATTTCAGTTTATTCTTATCGCCTGGTTTCGCCCGAAAACAAGTCTTGGTTCAAGGCCAGCACATACGCCAGGAACCAACAGAATTTCTCTTTTGTTGCCATGGGTGATAGCCGCAGTAATCCTGAAATATTTACTAAAATCATGAGCGAATCCGGTGAAGCAAATCCGGATTTAATTATCAGCATGGGCGACCTGGTTGAAAACGGCGGCAAATATGAACAGTGGAATAAATATTATTTCTCTGTGGTTCATGGTGTTGCTGAATCTATACCTATTGTAAGCACATTAGGCGATCATGAAGGCGAAGGCGATAATGGCGAATTGTTCCGGTATTTATTACGTGCAGATCAACCGGTTGACAAGCAATGGTTTTCTTTTGATTATGGTTCGGCTCATTTTATTTCTCTCGATTACCGTTGTCCTGAGAGCAAAGAGATGATGGATTGGTTTATTCGGGATATTACTTCATCAGCAAAGAAGTGGAATTTTGTTTACATGCACCGGCCCAGTTATAACATGGGAGGACACCGGTCGGATTGGGGCAGGGAAATCTGGCCTGCTTTATTTGCCAAATATAAAATTGATATTGTGTTTGCCGGCCATTCGCATTTGTATGAAAGATTTTACCCGGTAAGGCCTCAGAATGAGCCGGATGCTTTTCCGGTGTCCTATATTACAACTGGCGGAGCTGGAGCCGAATTATACGAAGTTGTAAAAAACGAATCCGTTCTTGCCAGTTCCGAATCTGTTAATCATTTTCTTAATGTCAGAATTGCAGGTGACACGCTTCAATATAAAGCTATCCGAATGGATGGTAGTTTGTTGGATAAATTCACCATCATAAAGAATCAGCAAAAATTCAACAAAGAATATATTGCCAAGGTTGTTCCACAAGAAACTCTGAATCTATTCACCATGTTTAATTCAGCAATTTCTCAAAGCATTTCGTCTGTCCCGCTATATTCTGTCCCGGTTGAATATAAAATCAGACTTCACTCTGGCATAAATGAAACATTCCCGTTCAAAATTGAATTGGCTGATTCCACCGCAAAATATTATTCTGCTGAATCCATTTCCGACACATTAAAAAATAACATTGACAAAGAAGTAATACTTAAAATATTCAGCAGAAAAGACATGTCAATTTCAACCTGGGGAGAAATAAGTCCTGAACTAAGGCTAAAATTAACCTTCGGAAGTAATTCTCGGAAAGAGACTCTTATAGGAGGTGCTTTAAATTTCTGGCCCCAGTAAATTTCCCGGATTTGTTGTTTAAACATATTGATAATAATCTTGTGGCTTCAAAAACAAAAATTTAAAGACTAGTAAATACTTGTTAATTAAATTAATGACATTATGAAAACCCGAATTGCATTACTCTTTCTCCTTTTAATGATAGTAATATCCGGTAATGGGCAGGAGAACAAAAAAGAGACCAGGATACCGCTTTCCGTGGGAGAAAAGGTTTGGGCCGGTGTAATAAATGACGGGTACATGATGCCATTCAGTACTGATTACACTATGGACTTTTATGCCAATAACAAATCGAACCAAACGCAACCTTTATTACTCACCAGCAAAGGCCAGTATGTTTGGAGCGGGCAGCCGTATAAGTTTGAGATCAGGGGCAACGAAATACTAATTTCTGATCCGTATAACCAGATTGTAACCGGACGTTCGGGTACATCACTGGCAGAAGCTCAGCGGTTTGTCAGCCACAAATATTTCCCGGCCAATGGTAAATTGCCTGACACCTTGTTGATTTCACGCCCGCAATATAATACATGGATCGAACTCACCTACAATCAAAACCAGGCTGATGTTCTGAAATATGCCCAGGCCATCATCGACAACGGATTTCCTCCGGGTGTTTTAATGATTGATGATACCTGGCAGGAAGATTATGGTTTGTGGAAATTCCATCCGGGTCGTTTCCCGAATCCGGCGGAAATGGTAGAGAAATTACATAAAATGGGCTTCAAGGTAATGCTGTGGATTTGCCCGTTTGTGAGCGCTGACCAGGCCATGATTTACAATACCCTTAAAGAATCTAAAGGATTTCTACTTCAGAAATCTTCAGAAAAGGATACCTGGCAATCACAAACCAGACCTCTGATGGTGGAATGGTGGAACGGTCAATCGGCAGTACTTGATTTTTCAAATCCGGCTGCGGTTAATTGGTTCAACCAGCAGCTGGATGGTTTGGTTAAAGATTTTGGTGTCGATGGTTTTAAATTCGACGCGGGTGATATGTATTTTTATCCTGCTGATGGCCTGAGCATGAAGTCCGTTACGGCTAATGAACAATGCGAATTGTTTGCTCAATTTGGCTTGCGTTTCCCTTTAAACGAATACCGGGCATGCTGGAAAATGGGGGGACAGCCTTTGGTTCAAAGGCTCCAGGATAAAGCACATACATGGATCGACCTGAATAAGTTAATTCCCAACATGATATTGGAAAGTCTCTGTGGTTACTCGTTTTCCTGTCCCGATATGATTGGCGGCGGGGAATGGACATCTTTCCTGGATGATTCAAAACTGGACCAGGACCTAATTGTACGTTCAGCACAATGCCATGCTTTAATGCCAATGATGCAATTCTCGGTAGCTCCGTGGAGAGTGCTGGATTCAGTTCATTTAAACGCTGTGAAAACTGCTGTTAAACTGCGTACAAAATTTACTCCCCTGATCATGCAATTGGCTCATCAGGCAGCAGAAACAGGAGAACCAATTTTAAAAAGCATGGAATTTGTTTTTCCAGGCCAGGGATTTGAAACTGTTACTGATCAGTTTATGCTTGGCGATAACCTATTGGTAGCACCTATGCTCGAAAAAGGGGAAACTAACAGAAATATTAAACTTCCAATCGGGAAATGGAAATCGATTGATGGAACTATTTTAAAAGGAGGTAAAACCTGCCAACAAAATGTTTCATTGGATCAGCTTTTGTATTTCGAAAAATTAAATTAACAATAAAGAGTTACGCCATAAATCAATAAAAAGCATTTAGGCAGGCTTTAATTTGCCTTTCGGATTACCTAATTTAAAAATAAATAAAACTATGAAAAAGATCTCTTTGATTCTGCTAATCCTGTTTAGTATGGGATTTTCAATATATGCCGTTGATTACCCCGGGAAAGCTCCCGGAACTTCTGTTCTGACTATTAATTCTGCAACTATCAGCTTACAGAATAATGTGCTGAAACAAACATGGACGATAGTAAATAACAAAATTATTCCCGCAAAACTCACTGATATCCAAGGCAAAACCAGCATCGATCTTTCGGCTGCGGAACTTTTTAATGTAATCGTCGATGGAAAGCTTCTGAAAAGCTCAGAACTTATAATGCAGTCAGCACCTGTAGAGTATAAGATTGTTCCAAACAAGAAGTCTGTTCAGTTATCTCAAAGCCTTGGCGGAAAGGGTGTTAGAGCTGTGTTCGCATCCAAGAATGGAAAACTGAGTGTGCAATGGACTGCTATTCTGCGCGATGGGTCTAATTATATTCAACAGCAACTCGTTTTTTCAACTAGCCAGCCAGATTTAGATGTTTCGGAATATTATTTTGAGCTGCAGACTCCCGGAAAAGCTTCGGCAGGAACTGTAGACGGATCACCGGTAACTTTCGGTAATTTCTTTTTTACTTCCGAAAACCCCATGACAAAAATATCTCTTCTTGAAAATGAGAAAACAGAGCAGGTAAAATTCCGTCTTCCGCGCTATAGCGGGTTATCGAAAAGTGAACCGTTTGCAACTACATTTACAACAGGTGTTGTCCCGAAAACCCAGATGCGCCGCGGATTTCTGTATTATATCGAACGTGAAAGGGCTCATCCTTACGTGCAATACGCGCATTATAATTCGTGGTTTGATATATCGTATTCTGAACTAAAACTAAATGAAACGGCTTGCCTGGATGTAATCCGGCACATTTGCGACAGCCTGGAAGTGAAGCGCGGTGTTTCCTTATCCGGGTTTGTATTCGACGATGGCTGGGATAATAATTCTACTTTATGGCAATTCAACAGCGGGTTTCCAAAAGGCTTTGATCCCTTAACTGCCGAAGCAAAGAAGTATAAATCAGGTATCGGAATGTGGATTTCTCCCTGGGGCGGCTATGATCCGGAAAAAGCGGAACGGTTAAAATATGGCGCAACACAGGGATTTGAAACCAATGATAATGGTTTTTCATTGTCCGGGCCAAAATACTATTCGCGTTTTAAAGAAGTTTGCCTGAACCGTATTCAGAAAAACGGGGCAAGTTATTTCAAGTTCGATGGCATTGGCGCGGCTAACGGACTTAATGCCAATAAATTTGAGAAAGATATTGACGCTTTGTTCCGCCTTACCGGTGAACTGCGGGCAGCCAAACCTGAATTGTTTATCAACATGACAGTCGGCACCTGGCCTTCGCCATTTTTTCTGTGGTATGCCAATTCAATCTGGCGCGGCAGCGATGATGTAAACTTTATGGGTAAAGGTACCAAACGCCAGCAATGGAGCAATTACCGTGATGCAATGACATACGAAAACATAGTTTCAAAAGCGCCTTTGTACCCGCTCAATTCACTAATGCTTCATGGAATATGTATTGCTAAAAACGGTACTCCGAAAGAAATGGATCACACCACATCTGACATCCGGAACGAAATACACTCCTATTTTGGAAGCGGTACCAGCATCCAGGAATTGTATATCAGCTGGAGCCTGCTGAACGCAGAAGTCTGGGACATACTCGCGGAATCCATTCAATGGTCAAGAGCACATAAAGATATACTCGCGGATACCCATTGGATTGGTGGAAATCCCGGCAAAGAAGAAGTGTATGGCTGGGCAGCCTGGAACAATAGCAAAGGAACACTGACGCTGAGAAATCCTTCGGATAAACCGGCAACCATCAGCATTGATATTGCATCAGCTTTTGAACTGCCGGCAAATGCCGCAACAAAGTATGCACTAAAAAGTCCCTGGAAAACGGATGTTGCCAAACCTGCAATAAATTTAGTTGCAGGAAAAAGTATAACGTTTGAGCTTCAACCCTTTGAGGTTCTTACTTTCGATGCTTCGCCTATTAAGTAATTGATTTATCCCTCTGATCATTTGATTCCCTTTGAGTCAAATGATCAGATTGTCAATGCATTGGTGTAACCTGAGAAAAGCTGACTGTTTCTGAAAGTAGATTTTTCTTCGTGGTTCTTAGCGCTAATTTTGCGTCCTTGCGTTTAACTTTTCTACTCTGCAAGCCATTTCTTAAGAGTCTGAATTATCTTAAAACGAAAGTATAAATATCGCTATTACAGCGAATACCAATCCAATCAGTAACATCGGACCTGGCATAACACTGTATAAAATCAGCGAAAGAACAATGGTAATCAGCGGTGCCAGTCCGGTAAGCGGAACCACGATAATGGCTTTCCCGTAGCGAAGCGCATAAACCAGCATTAAAGCGCCGACCGAGTTCAGCACATGTACCATTGCAGCCAGGTAAGGCCCTTTAAATCCCCAGTTGATGGGCTGGCTGAAATCGGTCATCCACCAGGCAAATGGTGAAAGGGCCAGAGCTGTAATAGCCATATAAAAGAAGATGCTTTCGGCTTTCATGGTTTCGTTCGAAAATTTCATCACATAAGCCTGCAAACCCCATGCAAGGAAAACAAGTAACGAAAGCGCCAGCCACAGGAATCCACGCGAATCAGAAGCGCCCGGTTCCTGGTAGGAAAGAAAAAAGATAGCAACCAATGCTGTTGCGATTCCAACCCATTTAAGTAAAGAGGTTTTCTCTTTCAGAATCAGAACTGAAAGTAATATTGTAAGTATTGGATAAAGTGAAATAAAAGGGAAGATAATATAGGCCGGTCCTTCTTTTAATGCCTGGAACAACAGGAGCTGACCACCTGCCCCAAGCAAACCGACTGCCGAACCTAATATAATTGATCGTTTATCAGTTTCTATTTTCCACTTTACCAGGTATAAAGCTACCAAAGCACAAGGAATCATTGTAAGTGCCCAGACAATATAACCCAAAGTAGGTGGAAATCCTGCTTTTTGAGGTACTTCGATCAGGGCACCCCAAACGCCCCAGAAAACAGTAGTAATTATGGCATACGACAACCAGGCGCGTGATTCTTTCATGGAAGTGAATTTAAAACGAAGGCAAATATAAGTTAATTTGCTTATTATATCTTATTTTATCTGACTTATGTACATTTTTTTTGACATTAACTGTTATTTAAAAACCTTTTGAAAGATGCCAGAAAAGATTAATTTGCAAATTTAAAAAAATAAGAACGGATCCATGATCTCCAGATATGAATCATTTTTCAAAAAAACTTTATACAATTATTTGTTAAAGATTTACCTGCCTTATTATAACCAATTCCCGTTCAAAAAAGACTGAAAAGTAATTCATAACAAAGCGGAAAGATGTATCATAACCATACACTTTTTGTATCGCTACCGAACACTTCCGGGGAAACCCAATTTTTAAATCATTGATTTTCATTGCATTTAAATTTTGGCACTATATTTATACCCGTTAAGCGTGTGTTATAGTATTGATAACAAAAATCAAAAGAAGTGGATAGAGTTATTAAAAAGAAGAAGTGGTCACCGAAAAAGATTATGACAATCGGAATTGTCGCAGCTATTGTTTTACTGATAGCAGCAAACTATTATTTTACCTCAGGCAAATCGAAGCTGAATGTTGACCTGGAAAGAATAACCATAAGCGAGGTATCAAACGGAACATTCCAGGAGTTTATTCCTGTTAACGGGGTGGTTTTGCCTATAACTACCATCTACCTCGATGCCAGCGAAGGTGGTCGTGTTGAGGAAAAATTCGTTGAAGACGGAACCGTGATGAAAAAAGGACAGCCCATACTGCGCCTGTCAAACACCGATCTGCTGATGACCATGATGAGCCAGCAAAACACGGTATACAATACGCTTACGCAGATGCAGATCAACAACAACGCTGCTTAGCAAAACACAGTCAGCAAGCTCAACCAGATGGCTGATGTGCTTAGCCAGTACAAAGAAGCGGAGCGCATTTATATCCTTGATAAACACCTGCTCGAGCATAAGGTAATCGGCTTGCAGGAGTTTAAAAAAGCCGAGAACGATTACAACTATTACCTGGAAAAGAAAAAGCTTACACAACAGATTTTGCTCCAGGATTCTTTGTCCAGGGCTCAGCAGCTGGAGCAGGATAAGCGTTCGTACCAGGGCTCGCAGGAAACATTGAATATGATGAAGCAGAAAGTGAATGATCTGATAGTGAAATCACCCATCCAAGGACAGCTTACTTCGCTGGATGCGGAGATCGGAGAAAACAAAAGGCAGGGCGACCGGCTCGGACAGAATTCCAAAGCAATCGATTATTGCCGCAGGCTGACCGATTTTTTTCACCACTTCGTCAGGGTCCAGGTTAAGATAAGCTTCATGAGGCACGGCTAGAATAACAGCTTCGGCACCATGTAAAGCTTTATCTAAATCCTGTTCAATATAAATTTCTTTCAACTTCTCCTGGTTGCGGAAAAATCTGGCTTTGCTTTGCCCTGTTGCAGGATAGGAATCCTGTTGTTCAAATTCCCACCAATGCTCAACAGAGGGATTATGTACCCTGATTTCGGCGCCCATTTCGGTAAGTTTGCGGATCACAATTTCCGAACCGCTGTAACGTGTATCGCCCACATCTTCGCGGTAGGCAGCGCCCAGAACCAGGACATCGGCCGCGGCAATCGGCTGACCCATGTTACGTAAAGCGTCGCGCGTAAGCTGCCCGACATGCAAGCCACGTGTATCATTAATATCAATGGCC
>CAIRMR010000136.1 GCA_903879715.1 uncultured Bacteroidales bacterium | reverse complement strand
TTTTATAACTTTCACCAGGTCAACGCCATTGCGCTCGGAATATAAGCTCCATTCGTCGAGGAAAGCGAGGATGGTAGCACGGTAAGAATTTTCCACAATTTTAGCAGTTTCCGACTCAATGGGACGATCCATAACCGTGAGGGGAAATTTTTCCGTATTCAGTACTTCGGTCAAGAATTTCACAACCCTGCCTTTTGCTTCTTCATTGATTCCGCTGCAAACGCGCCAGAAATCGCGGATGCTGGCTACATAGTTGCGGCCCGGCATAACGCGCTCATAACTGTGAGCCAGCAAAGGATCGGATTCGATACCCCGTTTTTTAAATACTTTTTTCATCAAAGGATAGGCAACCTGCTCGGTGGTTCCGGGAGCTACCGTTATTTCGATAAGCACCAGCGCTTTGGAAGGAATATGCTCAGCTATTACTCCGAGCGAAGCCTCCAGGGCAGCCATATCAGCTTCACCGTTACGTACATTACCCAAATCCTCTTTGATATAATCACATTGTACATCAACTACAACAACATCCGCCAGCTTAAGAACATCATAAGTAAAAGTGGCCATCAAAGTCTTTTTATCGTTGACGCAACGTGAAATTATCAGCTCCACTTCAGGATCTTCCGCTTTTACGGGTCATACGCCCCGGTTGAGCATTGGGATTTTCCAGAAACTCCGTACACTTGGCCGTTGCATCCCGATTACAAATTTTGAGGGTTTACCGTCTTTGTCAACCGTATCGGCTACAATGGCTGCCATAACCGCGCCAACAAATCCAACGCCCATCACAACAACTATTTCACGATTCTTAGCGCGTTCTTCTGCAACACGTTTTTCAAGACTTTCATATTCAGCCTTATATTCTTCCGGTTTTGGCAGCGGGAATTTTTCTCCGCTGGGACTAATTGAATAATTTTCGCTCATAATGACTCATTAATTAATACGTAATTGAAAATTTTAGTTTTTATTATTGATCAAATCGACAAATATTTTCATTCGGGCTAATCGCGAAAAGTAATTGTTAAAAAAAATTCCAATCGGTATTTTTTTCGCCTGGCTGAAAGAAAACCGTACAAGCTGTTATATATCAATAAACAGGTTAAAATCAGGTACTGATGATCGCCTCATTTACCGTTAAATCCCATAAAAATTGCATGAGCCCCTGTAAATACTCTTTAACACAGCTTACGCATTAATTGAAAGGGGAAATTATACTCTTTCGAATAGTCCCACAAATCTGAGAACCATGCTCGAATTCCTTGATTCTGTTTTTAGCATCGCCCCTGCCCCGGTATAATCGGCAACTTTCAGTGTCAGATAATTTCATGTTGGATACATACGCTGAATATCGATTTAACTGAAATTGCTGCTGATAATCAAACTTATAACCAAATCTTTATGGCATTTACGCTTTAATGCTTATTTCACATTATCTTTACTTACTCCAAAAATCAAAAATGGCGCTAAAATTATCCGTCTAAACAAATAAAGCACTGAAAATTATGAAAAACAGTCGATTAATCATCTTGTTGTCTATTGTAATGATCACATTTATTGCTCATGCGCAAACCAAAGAATTGGATTTGGCCAAAGCAAATATTGAAGAACTATTAAAGGATAAATTTAAGTTTTACGACAAGGACGGAGTCCATCCTGTTTCAGTTTTGGGCTCACCCAAAAATATTCTGGTACTTGACGACAGAATAGAATTCGCATTTAAGAAAAGTACCAGAACATTTTATTACACAGATGATTTTAAACATGCCCTAGGTTCAAACAATGTGATTTTAGCCAAAACAGAATGTGTTAGTTTTAAGAATAATAGCGGAGATGCCGGGAAACTAGCGGAAAACTTAACGTTCATCCAACATAAATTAAACGAAACGCTATATAACTCTGAGCTCGTACTGTTTGAACCTGTTGCAGATAAATACCGTGCTTTGGAAGTTAAACCAACGATTTCGGAAGAGCAACGTAAATATATTGTGCAAGCCAACGGATTCAACGAGCAGCGGAATTACGATAAAGCCATTGAATTATACCTAAAAGCTACTGAAGTCGATCCAACTGCTTATCCGGCAGCCTATTCCAATTTAGCTTTACTCTCGGCCCAGTTAGAAAAGTTTAATGCAGCAATTTACTATATGAAGAAATACCTGATGCTTGAACCGGACGCTGATGATGCGCGTAGTGCAAAGGATAAAATTTATTTGTGGGAAGCCCGACTTGGTGATTAATGAAACGAACATGACAAAATCAGCCAATTATGACTCACAGGCGGATGATATTATTTTGTCATGGAGTTCCATGTGACCCGTAAAAAAATAAATAATAACACATGAAAACGATTCGAGTAATGATATTATTGGCCGTAGTGCTTTTTGCATCTGTTGCAAATGCACAGACAAATGAAGCCCAGTCATCAAATATAAATAGTACCAAAATCCAATCTTCAAAGGAAGAAATAAGCACAACGTTAGCTGATATCAGGGAACTTTTTAAAAATGAATTTTGGATATATACATGTGATGATAAGAATGTTACCGGAGGAAGGTCATATTCCATGGCAGGTACCCAGAAAAATATCCTGATATTGGAAGACCGGATTGAATACAATTTTAATGATGAAAAAACGATCATCTACATTTCCGACTTAATTGATTGTAATTTCCAGCTTTACAGTTTTTCAAAACAAAGGGGATTGGGATTTGACAGGGATTTTATAGTTTACAGCAAAGCAAAAAAAGTTGTTGCGAAATTGTACGAAGATTTTATTTTCATTCAGAAACAACTTAAAGAAAATCCGTATTATGCTGAACTCGCACTTTTTGAACCCCTTGCTTTACAGTATCGGGCATTAACTGTAAAACCGGCTGTATCGGAAGCGCAACGGAGATACATTGTGCAGGCAAATTCATTTAATCAACAGAAAACTTACTATAAAGCCATTGAACTGTATAGCAAAGCAGTTGAACTTGACCCTACCGCTTACCCGGCCGCATACTCTAACCTGGCTTTGCTCTCGGCACAAATAGGCAAGTACAATACAGCAATTTACCAAATGAAGAAATACCTTCTTCTTGAGCCCGAATCGGCTGATGCGCGCAGTGCACAGGATAAAATTTATGAATGGGAAATCATGATGCAGGAATAAAGCAAATCATTGTTAAATCTCTTTGAGATGAAAATATTTACTGAAAGATTATGCCAACTGCTATTGTTTATTGGGCTGGTAATGAGTAATACAAATGTTATTGCGCAAAATAACTGTACTTGTGCAATTTGCGGCAAATCCTGCAACGACATTGCTGTTTCCGGACATGTACAGGGCAGATCCTGTTATGTGGCACCGGCAAATTCATCACCTGGCTCATCAGGCGTTTCTTCTCCTGACCTTAAAACAATGGTTGCCGGAGCAATTATGCAAAATGTTTTAAAGTCAATAGTGAGTGCCAATTCGGAAAAAGATAAGAAAGAACTGGAAGCCAAACAAAGGGCTGCAGCTATTGACGCACAAATAGCTGCACAAAGGGCTGCTGAACAATATCGGGCAAATGAATTGAGGCTACAGGCCGAACATGATAAGATGATGAAATCGTTCAAGTCGTTGGATGGCACACAAGAAATGCAGAATAAAACGTTGGACAATACAGGTTTAACATTTAAAACCCTGGACGAACCTACTGCAGTGATGAAAGAACAAAGGAAACTTGATGTACTGGATACTGCCTGGATCAACCTGCAAAAAGAACTGATAAAGGATAGGAAAGATAACAAATGGGCGAATGGTATTTACAATACATTAAGTAACAATGCGCCCCCATTACCGTATAAAAATTTTGACGAACTTCAACCCGGGGATGTGATTCTCGTTGCACCGGATGATATACCGGGTAAAGCAATTCTATGGGGAGACCAGATAGCATCCGGCTCAACAGAATCAGCAGCTTCACATACCATCACCTATCTGAAAGAGGTAAACGGCCAGAAACTTTTTATGGACAATGTGCCTCTTCACGGTCCTACAATTATATCGGAGAAACAACTAAAGGAAAAGTATGGCAGCAGAAACATGGATGTTGCCCAACTGTCAAAGTTTGGAATAGCCCAGCCATTGAACGAGGCAGAAGCAGAAAAATTATTTAAGGCAGCAGTAAAAATGCAATCCGACAACATCAATTCCGGAAATTCAAATTATGGAGTTAGAGGCGATAATAATATGGTGTGTTCCGAAGCCAGCTGGGCACTTATAAATTCGACGGGTCGCACAATTCCGGGAACAGACTTTGGAGTAAAGAGCAAATTTGATGTTAATTTCAGTCCTGCCGATTTTTATGCCAGGAAACAATATTTCCTGATCACTTCTCTCAATATGTCAAAATAATACCGGTTGTAAACAGAGAATGTACATTATAATGGCTGAGGTGATCCCCGTTGACGTGTTTGTAACGTTTATACTAATACTTACTTCAAATCCCTTTTATTCAAGATAAAAACGATTGAAGCAAGATAAATGGCGAACCATACCGTGCTGCTGATAATTGCTTTGAGCGGAACAAAATCATCAATTTCCATAAAAACATACCGGCTGAAAGGAAAAGGAATAAGGCTATTCAATGATTTTATTGGCAGGTACTGAACTATTCCCGGCATAATACCGTCCCTGAAATATGGGGCATTCTGAAAAATAGCGGTAGCTATCGGCTCAAACATAATGGTGTATAAAAACAGCGCAATAATAACAAAACCCGCTTTTTTGATGATAAGCGACAACAGGAAAGCCAGCGTACAGTAAACAAGAATATCGTAAAAATAGGCTGCCAGGAATTCCGTTTTATCAAAGATATATTCGATGCCCCAAACATGTGAATATATTGATCCGTTTACAAGCCCGGCAACAAACAGGAACAGCGTGCTGATGGCAGCCATGGCCACGATAAATGACATTTTGCTCAACAGGAATTCTTCTTTGCTGATGCCATCAATAACGTTTTGGCGCATGGTGTTATAAACCACATCATTGTTGACGGATACAATCACAATAAACGCCAGCAGAATTTTATTAAACGAACCCAGGTAAGCTATGTTTTGCCAGATATCGGGGAAATCGTAAATCGGAACAATAGTGGGATCAATTCCGTTAAAATTAACACCTTCCCTTTTCAGCCATGCTAAAAACAGCCCGCCGCCTGAAGCAATAACAAGTATAGCTATGAGGTACATCCCGATCAATATCCAGAAAAGGCGGTAGTTCCTGATCTTCAGCCATTCCAATTTCAGCGCCCTAATCATGTTCTTTCAGTATTTTGAGGAATTCCTTTTCCAGGGAATTGGTCTGGGTGACCAATTTCTTTAAAACAATTCCTTGTTTAAAACAAAAATCATTAATTTCCGTCGAAGTAAAATCCGGCTTCAGCGCAACAAATAAGCTGTTGCCCGTTTTTTGAACGGACTCAAGTCCTGGGAAACTGCCCATGCATTTTTCAAGCTTATCCATATCCGCGCTGGCAACTTCCACACGGTTTATTTCACCCAAAGTATCTTCAACACTGCCTTCATGAATCTTAATTCCCTTCCGTAAAACACAAAAGTGAGTGCACACTTTCTGAACTTCATCCAGCAGGTGGCTCGCCATAATAATAGTTTTCCCCTGGGCTGCAATTTCTTTGATCAGGTCACGCACTTCGGCTATTCCCTGTGGGTCGAGGCCGTTGGTTGGTTCATCTAAAATCAGGACAGGCGGGTCGGAAAGCAAGGCTGAAGCGATGGACAAGCGTTGTTTCATCCCCAGGCTGTAGGTTTTAAATTTATCATCTTTCCTGTCGAGAAGGCCAACGAGCTCAAGTACTGTTTCAATTCTATCCGTTCCGCATTGCTTGATGTGGGCTGCGATGCGCAGGTTCTGCACCGCTGTGAGGTAAGGATAAAAACTGGGTGTTTCGAGAATAGATCCGATATTTTTACGGGCTTCAACAGCTTTCACATTGTTAAACCATTGAAATGTGCCACCGCTTGGAGCAACTACTTCCAGTATCATCCCGAGTGTGGTGGTTTTGCCGCTACCATTTGGCCCGAGTATTCCAAATACCTGGCCCCGGATAACCGCCAGGTCAAGCTTATCCACTGCCTGTATTCTGCCAAAGCGTTTTGAAAGGCTATTTATTTTGAGGACGTTTTCCACTTTTCTGTTTGTTGAGGTCAAAAATATTGATCATGTCATCCGCCTGAAAACTCTGCATCAAAGCCGGGATTTTCTGCCATCCGATGCGGCCCCGCAAATAAAAAGCATACATCGCATCCTTACTTTTCATTACTCCTACGTACTGGTTTTCATCTTTGTTTTCTTTTCCGTACAAAATGAAATTTGTTTTTCCACCAGCCATGGTTACATATTCCTCAAATCCGATTTTCTTATACGAAGTGATGAGGCCTTTATAGGATTGGCCTGCTTTTGCTGCCGAATCGAGCGTGTAAACCAGCAATTTTTCAATTCCGTTCACCAGTTCGTTGTAGTCGGGGTTTTTGGCAATATTGATCATGCGCAGGGTGCTGGGATAAAAACAGAATTTCCTGTCTTTATGCGCGTCTGCATAATCTTTTAGAGGAGTTTCCTGTGCTTTCAGGGATGGTAACACCCCTGCAAGAAGCCAGAAAATCAGTATTAACTTACTTGTTTTTACCATCGTCTATATGTTTCAATTGGTCGAAACCGGGTACGCGCATTTGCTGTGCCATCTTCGAAATGTTTTTCAGGTCAATGTCGCCGTATAAACTTATCATAATAAATTGGTTTTTCCCACCTGCTACCATAATCAGTTCCGAAATTATCCCGTTACTTTCCTTGGTTGAGAACAGCATGTTTCCGCGGGCATCGTTTACTGACACCAACTCTTCGTATGCGGCTTTGTTTACATCGGCAACAGCCTGTTTATAAATAGCCGCAGAATTCGGAATACTGTCGGCCATTAATACTTTCAAGCCTTTCAGTTTGCTCACCGCTTTCAGAAATTCCTTTTCGTCAGCGCTGCCTGCTTCCAAGTTAGTAAACATCGAAAACATTTTCTGGCTCACCGAAACCTTGGTGAATTTTTCGTTACCCGAATACTGGTTCATGTATTTCGTGATAAGGGTTCCTTGTCCCATCATGGTTAACGACAAGAGGAACATACTGAGTATAAGGCTGATTCTTTTCATGTTTCTGTTTTTTATGATTTGTTTTGTCTTTTAAATTTTTTTGGCTAGAAAGCCGCACCAGTTAGAGTTTGACGCGCAATTAATAAGCGGGTTACATATAAACATATAATTAAAACACTGGTTCTATTTAACACCACACTTTTCTGGGATTAATACATATTTCAATGAAATGATTTAATCTTAGCCTGGAATTGCATCTTTGCGAAGGTGCTTAATTACAAATATATAGCATATTTTACTAGAAGTTTATATTTTTCTTCTTAAGACACTATTCCCTATGATTTATCTTAAAAACGCAAAGCCCTGTAAATACAGGGCTTTGCGATAGTAAAGGAGTAAAATGAGATAATGATTTTGTAGCCTCAATAGGAATCGAACCTATATTTAAAGTTTAGGAAACTTCCGTTCTATCCGTTGAACTATGAGGCCCCGTTTAATTGGATGGCAAAAGTAATGCATTATTCTGTATTGAGCAAGTCGGGATTACTGGTAACAGGAACCCGCTCTTTTTGAGGCGATGCCAGTTTCATTCTTAAAACAAGCATTAAAAAATCAATACACCTAAAACTTAAAAAACACCCGGATAATAAGAAACACACCAAAACCGATAAGAAATATCCCTACAAAATGATTTACCCGCACCAGGATATTCACATTCAGGTGGTCTTTAATCTTATGGGCAATAAATACCTTTAAAACATCGGCTGCAAAGACAGTGAAAAGGGTTCCGATAAAGAAAGTCATTATGGCATGTTTATCACCGTCTAAAGTAGCACTAACACCCACCATAGCCGAAATCCAGAAAAACCATACAAACGGATTCATGATATTGAGAAAGAATCCTTTCAGAATATAGGTTATAGGACCCGGGACACGAACTTCAATGCCGTTGTTGTCATCATCTATATGAATTTTATGCAGAAAAGTATAAATCCCAAATCCAATCAGGATTGATCCTCCGATTACCCCGACAATTATATAGTTGTTTTTCTGGTTTATCAGCTGCAAGGCTCCCAATAATGCAAGGTATACCACACTCACATCACTCAGAAAGATGCCAAAAGCCAGGAATGTTCCTGATCTCCAACCCCGGTGAATGCTGGTTTGCAGCAAGGTAAACAAAGCCGGGCCAAGTAAGGCCGACAATGTTAGTCCGAGAATGATGCCTTGTAAAAAGGGATGCATGGTTGGGGGTTAGGGGTTGGGGGTTAGGGATTAGGGTTTGAAGTCAGAGACAACTAGGAGTAATTTTGAGTACCTATTAACTATTTTCTATTTTTTGCTTTGAGCGAAGCCGAAGGGAACTATTTTCTATTAACTATTTTCTATTTCCCCATTCCTCAGAAATTCAGTCCAGCTATCAAGTTTGGCATTTTTCAGAACACGGGGAAACTTGGTTTGTCCGCCTTCCTTGCCGTGCATTTTCATCCATTTGTAAAAAACAGAAGGTTCCATTACCTCCGCGGTAACTTCGCGTATGGCATGCAGACGTTCGGTACGGTAGTCGTCATTGAGGATTTTTAGATTTTCGTCCAGCAAATGAGCTGCAGTTTCAGCATCAAGCGCTGAATCGCAACCCAGGTACCATTTGTGGGCAAACATACCTTTCTCGTGTTTCACACCGGCAACAGTAAACTCGCGGATTGTTATATTCAGCTTTTGCGAAAGCATCTCAACGGCATGATTCAGGTTTTCCTGTGAAATGTGTTCGCCACAGAGACTGAGAAACTGTTTTGTGCGACCTGTTATCACAATTTCACTCAAAGCTTTGGACGTAAACCTGACGGTATCGCCGATCAGATAACGCCATGCACCCGCGCAGGTTGTGATCAACAATCCATAATCTTTATCCTCTTCAACTTCCCTGATATCAAGTACGGTAGCATCTGGTTTCAGGTTTCCTTCTTCATCGAAATTTTGTTCGTTGAAGGGGACAAATTCATAAAAAATACCGTTATCCAGTACCAATTGCATAGCACCTGCATTCGGTCGATTCTCATATGCTATAAAACCTTCCGAAGCCAGGTACGTTTCTATATAGGTAAGAGGATGAGCAAGTAATTTCTCAAACCCTTTCAGATAAGGCGCAAACGAAACACCTCCATGCACATAAATATTGAGGTTTGGCCACATATCATGTATGGTGTTCAGGTTATAGGTTTCGATGATTTTTTCGAGTAATATCTGAATCCAGGCCGGAACCCCGGTGAGTACACCGATATCCCACTGGGGCGCCCGTTTTACTATTTCGTCCAGTTTTGTTGTCCAGTTGCTTTCTTTCGAAATACGGTTGCCCGGCTTATAAAAATGCTGGAACCAGAATGGAATATTACCGGCTGTTATACCCGAAAGATCACCTTCGTAATAGGTTCCGTTATATTGAAGCTGCGTGCTGCCGCCCAACATTAAAATTCCTTTTGAATAAAATTCGGGAGGAAAATCGTATTTAGCCAGTGACCAGATCTGGCTGGTACCTGTTTTCTTAATCGCCCTGAGCATATCGCGCGTAATAGGCAGATATTTACTCGAAGCACCCGACGTTCCTGAACTAAGCGCAAAATACTTAACCTGCCCCGGCCAGCTTACATACGCTTCACCATTCAATGTGCGATACCACCATTTGCTGTGCATGCTATCGTAATCAAAAAGAGGAACACGTTGTTTAAATAAACCAAGCGGGTTACGCTGCCTGAGCATTTCCTGAAAACCATATTCTTCGCCAAATGAAGTGAGCTGTGCCTGACGCAGTAATTTTTTAAGGGTCCGGATCTGAACTTTATAAGCGTCCTGGGTTTTAAGGTTTTCAATAGGAATTCTGCTCCTGAATTCAATCGCACTTTTAATAATTGATCCAAGTATAGGCATAGCGTATTCTGATTAATATTTACAGATGGCTAAATTAGAAATAATTTCCAAATTCGTCTATACCAAAACACGACGGCTTAACGTATTTTAACCTAATACTGCTGATAATGAGTACAATTAAAAGAATCATGTGGTATTCCGCCTTCGCGGCATTGGCCTTTGCCAGGCTGATAGTGCTTATTGTGGCCGGATTTCTGACGTTTGCGACAATTACAGAATATAAACCTGCTTAAACTGGACCAATCTTTGTATGACAACCCGGATCTTATCCAGTTCTTCGCTCTTAATTAATAACCAGGAAAAACACGCATTACCATTACCACTTTCTTTATCCTTTCGCCTGGTATAACCCTACTCGCTGCCCATACTTTACATGCTGATTTTAAGTTTGCTGAACCGATTGGGATGAGGGTGGAGTTGAAATAAGATCCAAATTCCAAATTCCAGGAGTTGCCAGAGGTAACTTGAAGTCTGGGATATAACACTTGGGATTTGAGACTTGGGATTTGGAGTTTAGAATTTATTCATTTAGCCTGTCAGCACAACTATTCTTCAGTGAACAAGGCTGCGGAAATCCCATCCGCAAACAACAGTCCTTCCGGCGTTAATACAAGTTTACCTTCCCTGTAAATCATTTGCTCTGACTCAATAAAAGTCAACGCGTCCAGAAGGAGATTTTCGGCAATTTCTTCACCGAATTTTCGCCTGACTGCAACCAGATCGCAGCCCCACATGGTTCGAAGGGAAATCATAATATATTCATTCAGCTGCGTTGCAGGGCTCAATAATTCCTGCTCTGCTTTAACGTCACCTGCAGTTACTGTTTCGATATAAGTTGCCAGGTTAGCTACATTCCAGCAGCGTGAAATTCCGTTGTACGAATGCGCAGAAGGCCCGGCACCAAGGTATGGTTTGCCTTGCCAGTAAGCAGTATTGTGACGGGAATACGCGCCTGGCAGGCAAAAATTAGAAACTTCGTAATGTTCATAGCCATATTCCTGCATCATTGTACAAAGAATATGAAAGTGTGAAAGTGATAGATTTTCGTCCACTGGTCGCATTTTCCCTTTCCGTATCATAAGTTCCAGCGGGGTTTTGTCCTCAACTGTAAGCGAATAGGCCGAAATATGAGGGATTCCAAATGAAAATGCTTTCCGGAGGTTTTCTTTCCAGCCTTCGTCAGTCAGGGTGGGAATTCCATAAATCAGATCGATGCTAAGATTTTGAAACCCGGCTTGCTGAGCATCTGTTATACATTGAGTTACCTGTGAGGAGGTGTGCGTACGGCTTAAAAAATCAAGATCTTCCTGCCTGAAAGATTGAATGCCAATACTAAGGCGGTTAATTCCCACATTTTTAAACGCGGTAAATTTTACAGGTGTGAGGTCATCGGGATTGGCTTCGAGCGTTATTTCGGCATCCGGTTCAACCCGAAAGTGTTTGTGAATTGCACTGAGGATTTTTTCAATATCATCAGTCTCAATAAGCGATGGTGTGCCTCCACCAAAATAAATGGTCTCAACAGTTTGCCCTTCTAGGTAATTTTTCCGTTGTAACAATTCACCGGTAATGGCATCGCCAATCTGATCCATATACCTTGAGCTGGCCAGGGAATAGAAATTGCAGTAATTGCATTTGTGTTTGCAGAAGGGAATATGGATGTAGATGCCGGCCATGGGTTGAGGGGGGATAGTTAATGGTTAATGGTTAATAGAAAATGGTGGGGCGCTGTGAAAAAGGTTCAAAATCCAATCAGGAGAGAATTAACCTGATGCGCTCATGTTACTGGCAGAATTTCTTTTCCCTCAACCAAACATATTTTTCATAAATATCTTTTTCGCCTTCTTTAACGAGTGTATATAATTCATCGTTAAATCCCTGAAAGTTATATAGGATTTTAGCTGTTTTGAGTTTCTTCTTTATTGCTATAAGGTAGTAACCATCTTCATCAGTTTTTGTGACCAATTTCCCTCCTAAATAGATTGAGACATGTTGTATCGGTTTATAAGTAGTATCGAGAACATACCCTGTTAAAACATAACAATTCTTATATTGGTCCTGTTCAGGCAAAATATATGTAACATTAAAAAACTTCGAATACTCTTCCATTGTAGTCAATCCAACCGACTTTCGCCGCTTATTTACATTCGGCTCATCCCTGATAGGATCGAACACATTTTTACCTGAGAAAGACGTTGACAACTGTGAGCCATACTCCTGGAATTTCCCCAGTTTCAGATTCGTCCTGTCCAATAGTAGAGCATAATCTGAAGGTTTGGCCTTTCCTGTCCTGGCTGCATTCTTTAATTTCTCCAGGTATTTCAATTGCGTTTTTTCATCAGCATGTTGAATAACCAGGAATAATGTCCGGTTTGCAGTATCTGATATCTGATCAATTCCAAGCCAACCATATTTGTCAATGATTTCAGAAACTAAGATTGTGTTGACCGAATCAAACTTGTTGATTATTTTCCATTGATTTTCAAGTTCTGCTGATAAGAAACCAAACTTCATTTCTATTGGTGCGAGCTGTATTCTTGGACCCTGGTCATCATAATAGATTTTCTCCAGTACTTTAGACAAACTGTCCATGGTTTGGCTTTGTTGCGCATAAAGACAAACTGTAAAGTGAAATAATAAAATACTGAATACTACTTTCATCTTTGTTAATGTTAATTTTGATCTTATCTGCAAATATCTCTAAATTATACATATCTAGGTTGTTCGGAACCATTTCCCAACAAGCATTTCTCATTATCTGCTTCACCATTTCCTACTTCTTCAGCACAATCCTGAACGTTGTGCCTTTCCCAACGGTAGAGCTTTTTACGAAAATCCTGCCTTTGTGATATTCGTTGATAATCCGTTTCGAAAGTGACAGGCCCAGTCCCCAGCCGCGTTGCTTGCTGGTGTATCCCGGGTTAAAGATAGTCCGGAACATATTGCGGGGAATCCCTTTCCCGGTATCGGCAATATCAATATTTACCACATGCTCTTCTTCAATAATATCAATTGTAATTTTTCCCTGCCGCGTCATGGCATCCACAGCATTTTTAACCAGGTTTTCAATAACCCATTCAAAAAGCTGTAAGTTTAGTGGCAAAACAAGAGAATAATCCGGCGGCAAATTGATAGAGTAGGTGATTTTCTGAGAAGTGCGGGTCTTTAGATAAGATACAGAACTATAGATTACCGAAATCAGGTTCTCAGGAACAAGCGAAGGATTTGACCCGATTTTCGAGAAACGGTCCGTAATGGTGCTCAGCCGGTTAACATCCTTCCGAAGTTCTTCAATGGTTTCACTGTCAATATCTTTGGCTTCGAGATAATCCACCCAGGCCATCATGGATGAAAGCGGAGTACCAAGTTGATGCGCTGTTTCCTTAGCCAATCCTGCCCAAACCTGGTTTTGCTCACTGCGCCTGGCTGTGCTGAACAGCAGGTATGCGACAAGCAGAAAAATCCCTATAATGGCTAACTGTATGTATGGGAAATACCGCAACTGCGTTAAAACATATGAGTCTTTATAAAAAATGAGCGTCTTGCCCTGGCCCGCGATGCTGATCTCAATGGGATCGTTTGCTTCGGACATAGCATGAATAAGTCGCTGCAGATAAGCTGAATCATGAATCTGTAACGTATCAATCTGGCCGTATGCCAATGCCTGGGTCCGGGCACTATCCGTTACCAACACAGGAACAGAAGCTGAATTATTAACAACTTCACTAAAAAAGGCGTTTACCAGGTTATTAAGCACCACCTGCATCTCAGTAAAAAGCTTGGAATCCTGGTAATAAATATAATTAGAGTCGGTTTTTGACAGTGGGATTTCTACACGCGGATATTTGGAAAACTCTTTCTTCAGCTGATCATCTATGACAGACACAGTATCTGAACTAAAAACAATATTGGCTTGTCCTGTAATATTGCCTTGCATATCTGTGAGAATCACAGGAATTGTCTTGTTGTTCTCAATGATTTTGAGGTAAAATGTTGCGTCTTCGTTAAGTCCTGCTTTGGCAAATCTTCTTTGCGCTTCGGCATACAACTCCACTTTGTTGCGCTCGTCTTCCTGAATCTGTGTGAAAAATTTTTGAGTCGAATTCACCAGGCGGGCGCGGGTTTGCAACGCGTTGGCCCAGGTATGTATTTTCATGCGTTCGTCCCTGGCTATTTTTTTAACCAGCACATTGGAGTACCAGAGCGAAAACGCAATAATCACAATTGCAAAAAGAAACAGCAGGATTTTCCAATGCCTTTTCCGGTTATAAATATCGTAACGGCTTAAGATTGATTTTTTCATTTAGACATTTCTAAAAAGCGTACACAAGCTTTATAATTCCTTTTAACCAGCACTGGCGAAGTATAACTCTCTTTAATCCCTGGTATTCTTTCAGGCATTAAATGTACAACATTAGTTTGAAGGGTATGATTTTGAAAATTTAGTTGCGGAAATCCCGCCCTTCGCAAACTGTTAAACAATTAATCCCTGAACTATTAAACTTTTGAACCTTTAAACCTTTGAACCTTTGAACTTTTGCACTTTTGCACTTCGGCTGGCTTCGGGGGTTCGACTCCGCTCACCCACCTTCAGCAGCCACCATACAGTGCCCGGTTTTTGAACTCTTGAACCCCTTGAACCCTTGAACCTTTGAACCCTTGAACCCTTTGAACTTTTGCACTTCGGCTGGCTTCGGGGGTTCGACTCCGCTCACCCACCTTCAGCAGCCACCATACAGTGCCCGGTTTTTGAACTCTTGAACCCTTTGAACTTTTGAACCCTTGAACCCTTTGAACCCTTGAACCCTTTGAACCTTTGAACAATCAATTATCACCCACTCGCCCCTCTCCCACTCGCCCTACACTCTTTCCACTCCTCACAACTCAACTCACTCCACCTTCTTATCATCGTCCCATTCAATCACAAACTTCCCCTGTTCCTGCTTTTTAATGATATCCTTTTCTTTGCTTTGCGACGGATTTTTCAAAGTATCACCCTTCATCCATTTAAATTCCTGTTTCAGAACCTGCTTGAGTTCTACCTTCTGAGCTTTCAGATCATTGGATATTTTTTCGCGCATAGCTTTTTTGTCATACTTTACAACCGGATTGTCAACGGTTCCGGTAAGCGAAACAAATACTTTGGTGCGACCACGGCCATCATCTTCCACCAGGCCGAATTCAGCCTGGTTATCAAATCCTTTGTTGCGTTTTTTAAATTTGGAAGCAATCAGGTCGGCAAGTGCTATGGTGAAATGATAATCAAGCTCATTATTAAAGGTATGCGTACCCAAAAGCTGCAGATTAAGCGCGCTTGATTTTATTTCCATGGCCGGAATAAATATCACTTCGTTGGCAATATCAATCTGGTTGTGCAGGGTGGCAAAACGAATATCAGTCAGATCTTCCACTTTTAAAAAGGTGGAAAGACTTTGCATAGGGCTGTAATTCACCAGCCTGCCGTTCTCGATTGTAAGTTCAGCATGTGTTTTAATTGAATTCAGATCGATATCCAGATTGTTTTTCATCGAGCTGGCAAAGATAACATCAGATGTAATTAGCCCTTCGAGGTTTTCATCTTTCAGATCATCCTGCCCGAAATTGCCAAACTGAGTGAAAAGCATTTTCACGTTTACTTTTTCAAGACGAGCTTTGGCCTGCAGCAGCGAATAATTGGCTGCCTGGGCGTTGATATTGGCCTGGCCGGTAACCTTACCCTGGCAGGTAAGCATGGCAATATCGGCAACCGACAAAACTTTATTCCGAAGTTGTGCTACCCCGGTAATGTTAGTGGCGCTAAATTTGCCGAATGTGAAATTTTTACTGTGTATCTGCAGGTTGCTGATGCTTATGTCGCCTGGTAACCTGAACTGGTATTCAGCGCCGGACCCATGCTGCGCTCCGGATAGTTCGTCCCAGTCGAACCGTTGCGAGAGCAGTGAGCCGGTTACCGACAGGGTTTGGTTTTTAACAAAAATCCAGGATAATAAATTTCCAAGAGTGCCTTTGAGGTTAAAATCGCTCCGCCCGGCCTGGAACGAAAGCTGCTGCAATTCCAGATCGTTCCCGTTAAATGTAAATGCGGATTGTATTCCTTTGATTGGCAGATCATAGTTTTTCAACCCAAGGTTTGCCTGCTGAATGCTACCGTTGCCGGTAAAATTACTGTTCAGAAAATCCGATGAAGCCGGATGATCAATATCAGTAATACTGCCATCAAAAGCGGCATTCAGTTTCAGCCATCCACTCATGGAAGTAAAATGCTCGTATTTCAGAAATTGCTGAAGCTCGTTAAGATTTAAATTGGCGATGAGATTACATTGTATTGAGGGCGATGAAAAGCCTTGCATTGAAAGGGAGCCGCTTACAAATCCATCACCCAGTTTTGCTTTGAGATTACTGATGGAGAGAGTCTGATTTTTCCCATCCTGTTTTACACCATAAACAGCCGATGACGAAACATTACGCAGGCTCATTCCTGATTTGCGTTCGGTGATAGTGCCGTTTTGCAAATCGAGGCGGACAGAAACCGCCGGCGAGTAACTTCCGCCAAACATACCGGATATCTTTGAAGAAATATCACCTTTGCCTTCGAACTTATATTCATCAAAGCTCTTGGTGTACCTGGCCGGCACCAGCGACATCATTTCCTGCAAGGTTGACCCGGTGGCGGTTACATCAAGGTTGATTTGTTTTTGTTTCTCTGTGTAAACCAGGTTTCCTGAAGTTGTAAGCCTGAGTTTACCCATTTCGATAGTGCCTTTCTGTATGTTGTACAACCCGGTATTGTTATCTACATCCAACGTCAGCCACAAATTGAGATCCCGGTCTGACAAATAACTGGTTCCCTGCGATTTGAACTCATGAATCAGAATATTTCCGGCCAGGTCGAGGGCATATCTGCTGCTTCCGAAATTGCCTTTGGCTACAAATCCCGGTAAATGCGTATCTATAAGCGAGAGCGAAGCGTCATCAATATACCTGATATGAAGATTCTGAATTATAATTCGTTGCAATTCGAAATTGAAGTTTTCATTATCGCCGCCGGTGGATTCTTTCCAGAAATGGAAATTGTCGGTGCCATCAGCATATACGTGCGGTGCTATCTCCACATCAGCCAGGCGGATATTTTTTACGCTGTATTTCTTTCGCAATAAATCCCAGACACTAAACCGTAACGAAATAGTTCCGGCTGTCAGCAGGTAGTTTTTAGAAGGCAAAGGAGTTGCTTCCTTCATACGTACACCGTTAAAGCGAACGGAAGCGAAAGGGAAATCCCTGATCAGGCTTAGTTGTACGTCATCGATCTGAACTTCGGCCTTAAGGGATTTGTTGATTTCGGTGATAAACAGTTTTTTAACTTCGGGGCCAAGAAATTGTTGCGCCAGGAAGAGCAATAAAACAACAAATACGAGTACGCTTATTGTCCATATTGTTATAGCCCTGAGGGTTTTGGAACGCATGATCAAGTGTTGTGATTTTATGAAACTAACGCAAAAATACTATTGTTATTAGAATCGGGAGCAGAAAATATTTTCGAAGAATATCAATTTGAAATAGTATTGTCTTTTGTCCTGTAAATATTATATCGTCGCTAACGGGACTCCAGGGATTTCATATTCTTACTTTTATCAACATATTGTCCCTGACGGGACAGCCCTGTGAATAACGACAGAACAAGAATTAATCCTCATATAAACCAAGTTCCGGAGAGTTGGTAAATACCTGGTATAACATCGTTTTGAATATTAACGTCCATGTAACTAATTAGCCTACTCAAAAGGCATTTTAGCCACAGATTACGCCGATTACACAGATTAAAACTGCGCTTAGCAGTTTTTTAGATGAAATTTGAGCATACGTTATCTTAATTTATCTGCGTAATTTGTGTAATCTGTGGCAAATATTTGTTTGTCAATGTTTTAAATGAACTGATTAGTTACACGTCCATTTGCTTCATACAATTCAACCGCCAGATCCGACACCATTTCGGGTTTCAGATCCTTCATGCAACGGAAATGCTTTTTGGGGCACGAATGCAGCCCTTTCTGAGTACATGGCCTGCATGAAATTTCAATTTCAGCTACCCGGCTGTTTTCCGGCAAAGGGAAAAACCCCAGTTCGCGGGTGGTTGGTCCGTAAACGGCAACCACAGCAGTTTTCATAGCCTGGGCCATATGCAACATCCCGGTATCGTTGGTAAATACCATATCTGCCATCCCAAGCATGGAAGCCGATCCCATCAGGCTGAGCTTTCCGGCAAGGTTTAATGATGGAGTTTTCATCAGAGTTTGAACCTGCCTGCAGATTTCAACGTCACCGGGCCCGCCGATCAATACCGGGTAAGCTCCGGTTCGGGAGCAAAATGTATCAGAAGCTGTTGCAAATCCCAGCTCAGGCCACCGTTTGTTTTCCCATTGCGCACCGGGAGCTATAACAAGCATTGGCATTCCAAAAGTTATTTTGTTCTGTTTTAAAATTTCGGTAACTTTTTCAATTTCCGATGCACCCGGAAAAACTTCGGTGCCATTGCCATCATATTCAACTCCAAGGTCTGATACGGACTCAAAATAACGCAAATAAACAGGCTTGATCTCTTTGTAAATATTTATTCCAAACCGGATCAGGAGGTCGCGCGACAGAATTTTTTTCGAAAAGCTTGTTACAACTGCGCCTGAACCGGTAGCGATAAGTACACTACGGATATTTTTCTGAATATCAAGAATATGAGAATACTTATTTTGCCTTACGAACTGGCGAATTCTGCTCAATTCTCCTTTTCCGGCTTTTTTATCAAATGTGATAATATTGTTCATATGCGGGTTACCCGAAAGAACCACCGCAAATTCCTTTTTTACCAGGAAGTCGATCTGTGCTGAGGGAAATTTTGCCCGCAAACATCTCACCAATGGCGTTGTGAGTATAACATCGCCAATGGAACTGAAACGGATGATCAGAAATTTAAAGTTTGAATCCAAGAGGTTTAATTTGGGTTTTACATATATTTTATAGGTTTTGCTCATCTGGCCGGAAGACCGGAGGCAGAAGCCGGCAGTACCGGCCTACACTTCTCTCTTCCTTATCTAAATATTTGTTTACCAGCCAATTAACATTTAGTGTTTTTGTGCAATTTCGACTTTAACATTCAACACCTATTCCAACTCAAGGCAACATCTTCTTCCGACTTCTGACTTCGGTCTCCCGGTCATTTTTTTCAAATCAAAAGTCTTTTCTGAAAATAAGGGCTAATACAAAAAGCTAGTATACGGGTAACGGATCACATGCAGTTTCTTTACCTCGTCGTACAGCAGTTTCCTGAATTCGTCTATATTAATCTTCTGCTTTGCCGAAATAAAGATAGCCGGTGAATTTACCTTCGCCATCCATGTGTTTTTAAGTTCTTCGAGGGTGAGATTCTCTTTGGTTGCGGGAGCCAGGTCGATAGGATCTTTCTCTACATGAGAATAAGCGTCGATTTTATTAAACACTACTATCGTTGGTTTATCGGCACAGCCAATTTCGGCTAAGGTCTGGTTTGCAATTTCCACCTGCTCTTCAAAAGTGGCATGCGAAATATCAACCACATGCAGGAGCAGGTCAGCTTCGCGGACTTCATCTAGTGTTGATTTAAAGGATTCGACCAGATTGTGAGGCAGTTTACGGATAAATCCAACCGTATCGGTTAAAAGGAACGGGAGATTTTCAATAACTACTTTACGCACCGTTGTATCGAGTGTGGCAAACAGCTTGTTTTCGGCAAAAACATCGCTTTTACTCAACAGGTTCATCGTTGTGCTTTTCCCGGCATTGGTATATCCGACAAGAGAAACCCGGATCATTTCATCGCGGTTTTTTCTCTGGGTAACTTTCTGCTTGTCAATATCCTTCAATTTTTCTTTCAGCAGAATAATTTTGTCGCGGATAATACGACGGTCGGTTTCAATTTCCTTTTCACCCGGACCGCGCATCCCTATACCTCCGCGCTGTTTCTCAAGGTGAGTCCACATATGAGTAAGGTGCGGCAAAAGATATTGATACTGAGCCAGTTCAACCTGGGTACGGGCAGTAGTGGTACGTGCCCGTTTTGCAAAAATATCGAGGATCAGTAAGGGTCTGTCCAAAACACGGCATCCCAGTTCCTTTTCGATATTACGCGTTTGCGAAGTGCTGAGCTCGTCGTCAAACACAACAATGTCGACACCGGCGGCTTTCACATATTCAGCAATTTCCTGTAACTTTCCGGCACCAACAAAAGAGCGTGGGTCGGGTTTAGGAAGCCTCTGAACAAACCGTTTATCAGGTATCGCACCGGCTGTTTCCAGCAAAAATTCCAGTTCGTCGAGGTAATCGTTAACTTTTTCTTCGTCCTGCCTGCCTGTTACCAGGCCTACCAGAACGGCTTTTTCGGGTTTTATATCGAATGGGAGCATTTATAGGTATTGGGACGGCAAAGATACAAACAATCAATTTAATGATTCTGACAGGTTTGAGTATTAATTGGAAGAAAGGAACCATTCTGTTTTGTTCTTTGCCGGAATATAATTTGCCAATTCAGCGTTCAGATAACAGAGAAAATTATTCAATATAACGTCTTCATGGAAATCATAACCTTCCTGAATCCGTGATTTACTATGATGTTAACCTGATTTGTTGAGTAAATCATCTTCAGCTTCTTAAAGAATAATTTATTTTTTAAGGTATGATATACATTTAAATAAATGGTGTATAATTGCTCTTTGAAATCAAAATTAACCTTTCACTATTAAATTTAAACTATGAAAATCAATTTACGTTCAGGTTTATTGTTGGTTGTTTTTTGTTTCACTGCGGTTACCACCTTCTCTCAGCAAAAGAAATTTGAATTTGAAAAAATCACAATTGCTGATTTTTCTGACATTATAACAAAAGATAGCTCCGCGGTAGCTGAAGTTATAGCCGATATTGGCCACACCCGGTTTGACTATGGTCCTAAAGGATTTTACCTGATTTTTGAGCGAAGAACCCGCATCCATATTCTTAAACCGGAAGGAACCTCAAAAGCAACGATCGAAATATCTTTATACAAAAATGGCAATGATAAAGAACAAGTCACATCATTTAAAGGATATACCTACAACCTCGAGCAAGGCGCGCTGGTAAAAACCAAAGTCCGGAGTGAGGATATGTTCCTGGAAGAGGAGAGTGAACATTGGAACACTCAAAAAGTGGCCATGCCTGCCGTTAAAGCAAACTCAATTATTGAATTTGAGTATGAAATCCATTCCAATTATACGTTTAACCTGCAGCCATGGGCATTCCAGTCGGATATCCCGGTTAACTGGAGTGAGTATAATGTGAAAATCCCTGAATACTTCACGTATAAATTTATTTCACAGGGATATATTCCTTATGCGATTAATGAGGTCGAAAAATCGCAGCAACAATTTACAGTCCATTACGAAGCAGAAGTTGCAGGTGGACTAAACCAGGAGCGGATACCCAGCCATTCTGAGGTCTACAAAATGGATGCGGACGTGTATCGCTGGGTAGCTTCGGGAGTTCCGGCCCTGAAACCCGAACCTTTTATAACAACAATAAATGATTATGTTTCAAAAATCGAGTTTGAATTATCTACCATAAAAATGCCGGGTTCATTAGTCCAGGAAGTAATGAATACATGGGTAACTTTAAATAATAAACTGCTCGAAAGCGATGATTTTGGTGCAGCGATCAGGAAAGGTGGCTTTATTTCAGATAATCTGCCAGCAATAACAGCAATGGCAGGCACAAAGATTGAAAAAGCTAATGCTATTTTCGATCATGTTAAGCATAGAATGAAATGGGATGGAACCAATGGGATTTTTGCCCGGGAAATGCCTAAAAAAGTATATGAAGAACGCTCTGGTTCAGTTGCTGATATCAACCTGATGCTGGTAGCAATTTTGAAAGAAGCCGGATTAAACGCTGAACCAGTAATCCTGAGTACCAGAGATCATGGCCGTATACAGGAAATATACCCGATACTGGCTAAGTTTAACTATGTAGTAGCCATGGTTAAGATTGACACTTCGAGTTACCTGCTTGATGCCACATCGAAATATATAGGCTTTAATACACTCCCCGAACGATGCTTAAACGGAAGCGGAAGAGTGATTTCGAAAACAAATCCGGGATGGATTCCATTGCTGAACACAGAGACAAAAAGCTTTTTCACCCAGGTTGATATGAGCCTCAGCGATGATGGTTCCATGAAGGGAAAATGTACTGTCACCAGTACGGGACTCGATGGTAATGACCGTCGCAATTCCTTTATTGATAAAAACGAAAAAGAGTTTATTGAAGAGTTTACTTCAGATCATCAAACCTGGTCAGTAGCTGAATTTCACATGTCAAATCTAGATACGCTGGATCAGCCTTTCACTGAATCGTATGCCCTCGAAATACCTGATGAGGCTCAAGTTGCGGGGGATCACCTGTATTTGAATATAATGAGCGGATTCGGGCAGAAAACAAATCCGTTTAAACTTGAGAAAAGAATTCTGCCTGTCGATTTCAGTTGTCCGATCAGAGAAAACTATTTAATAAATATAACGATCCCCACAGGTTGGGTTGTTGAACAACTGCCCCGGCAGGCCACGGTTGCTCTTCCTGATAAGGCGGGTTCATTCAAGTGCCTGTTTAAGGTAGATGCGGGTATCATACAAATTATCAGCACATTTAAAATCAACAAAAAAATGTTTCTGCCCGATGAGTACGATCAGCTTAAAGAGTTTTTCAGGCTTATGGTTGCAAAACAAGCGGAGCAAATCGTACTTAAAAAAGCCTGACTTTGAAAAAAAATACCTTATCTATCCTGGTTTTTCTCCAATTAATAACTTCGGCAGCAATAGCCGGTGAACTTAAATATGGCATTTCCGGTATTCCGGATTCACTGAAAAAAAACGCAAATTCTGTTGTTCGCGTTTCCGAAACCACTTTCCAGGTATACGATAATTTTAAAGCACAAACTACTGTTTTATATGCCGTTACGATTTTAAACGCGAAAGCGCTTGATGAGGCAGAGATGAGGGTTTATTATGATAATAATTCCTCGGTAAATTATTTCAAATTCAGGATTTATAATACGTTAGGCGAAGACATTACCCGCTCATTCAAAACCCTGGAAGTTACGGATGAAAGTGCTACTTCGGGAGGTCAGCTTTATACTGATGATAGATGCAAAGTTGTAAACCCAACGTTTGCCCAATATCCTGTTACTATTGAGTATTCTTACGAAGTAAAAAGCCAGATTATTACATATTATCCAAGATGGGTGCCAATGGCTTATACAAACATGTCGCTGCAAAAAGCATCATTTACACTGATTGTTCCTAAAACGCAAAGCCCGCGCATTAAAGGAGTATATCATATACCTGAAGCGAAAACAACCAGTGATGAGCAAAACAACCGCTATTCCTGGGAAATCAGCAATATTGCGGCTATTGAAACTGAGCCTTACAGCCCTCCTTACTATGAACAAATCCCCTATCTTCTTCTTGCTCCCGATCGTGTAAAGTATGATGAGTATTACAATTCATTTAATTCCTGGAGTGATTTCGGGAAATTCCAGTCGTATCTCAATCAGGGCAGGGACCAGCTACCACCTGAAACTGTAATGAAAGTAACAGATTTGATAAAGGAATGCCCGGATAATCGAAGCAAGGTAAAAAAGGTATATAAATACATGCAGGATCGTACCCGTTATGTGGGTGTTCAGATTGGTATCGGAGGCTCACAACCTATCCCGGCTGATTACGTTGATAAAAAGGGATATGGCGACTGTAAAGGATTAGTAAACTATACCAAAGCTTTGTTAACAACCGTTGGAATCAAATCCTTTTATACTCTTGTAAGTGCAGGCACACATTCTGCTCCGCTGATTACTGATTTTCCATGCGAGCAGTTTAACCATATCATATTATGTGTTCCTGATGATCGTGATACCATCTGGCTTGAATGTACAAGCCAACGAAAAGCATTCGGATACCTTGGAACATTCACTGACAACCGTGATGCCCTGGTTGTAAATGAGAACGGAGGAGCTTTGGTAAAGACCATCGCTTACAGTGCCAATGAAAATATTAGTTCACGCAAGGTCTCTGTAATTATTGATAATGAGGGAGATGCATCAGTAAAAACATTTACCGAAAATAAGGCAATACAAAGTGAAGAAATCGAAGGTGAAATTTATGAAAGCCCTGAAGACCAACGAAAAGAGTATCTCAAACAGGTTGGATACTCTGATTGTATTATAAATTCGCTCAAATATACCTTAAAAGGAGATTTTATTCCGGCTGGAACTGTGGAAGCTGATTTGTTTGTTCCTGCTTATGCCTCAAAAAGCGGTAATCGGTATTTTGTTCCCATAGTTATGCCCGATCGTGGGGTATCTGTACCACAAAACAGTACACCAAGAGTTAATCCCGTAGTTGTCAGCAGAGCATTCACCGATTGCGATACAGTAGTGATTACAATACCGGCAGGATTTAATACAGAATTTATTCCGGGGAAACAGCTTATAGATTCAAAATTCGGAAAATACACTTTAGCTGCCGAATTAATTGGGAATCAGTTACATTGTTACCGCTCGCTAGTTGTGTTTGCTGACCGGTATAAGGCAGCCGAATATACCGATTTCGTTGCTTTCCTGAAAAAAACCGCCAAATATGATCAGACTAAAGTAGTTCTGACTCAGAAAAATTAGAATGATTTAAGCCCGATAATCACTCAATGCTGATGCGGATTTGTAATCCGCACCCATGGAGCCTTGGATTTGCAATCCCAAATTAAAAACTCTTAAATCCAATAATCTCTCAATGCTGGTGCGGATTTGTAATCCGCACCCATGGAGCCTTGGATTTGCAATCCCAAATTAAAA
>CAIRMR010000135.1 GCA_903879715.1 uncultured Bacteroidales bacterium | reverse complement strand
TTACGAATAACGATTTACGAATAACGATTTACGAATAACGATTTACGAATTACGATTTTACACTGAACGCAGCCGAAGTGTTACGATTTACGAATAACGATTTACGAATAACGAATAACGAATAACGAATAACGAATAACGAATTGTGATTGGTGCCCTTCGCTTTCGCTCAGAGTGAAATTTATGATTTATGATTTTGTGACAAACCAGCAACCAGTAGCCGACAACACTAAACCCTTTCCCTCTATCCCTTCTCCGCCACCAATTCTTCTTTCAGCCGCTGCAATTCAGCCAGTTGTTCGTCACTGATCTTGGGATAGGCCAGTTTCATCGAATCCATAGCCGTTAGAATTGCCGAGGCTATTACCATTCGCGCGAAGGATTTATTGTCAGCCGGAACCACGTACCAGGGCGATTTATCGGAAGCTGTCTTTTTAATCATATCCTCGTATGCAGCCATATATTGCTTCCAGTATTTGCGTTCCACCAGGTCGCCGGCACTGAATTTCCAATTTTTCTCAGGCTTGTCGATGCGCTCAAGAAAGCGTTTCTTCTGTTCTTTTTTGGAAACATGAAGGAAAATCTTCACCACCAGTATGCCATTCCGGTTAAGGTACGATTCGTAGTTATGGATATCGTTAAGACGATCATCCCAAATAGATTCAGTGATCAGCTTGTCCGGCAGTTTTTGCGCTTTCAGAATTTCTTCATGAACACGAACAACCAGAACTTCTTCATAATAAGAGCGGTTAAAAATACCGATACGGCCACGTTCGGGTATTTTTTTACTGCAACGCCACAAAAAATCATGATCCAGCTCCTCTGCCGAAGGGGCTTTAAAAGCAGTTACTTCGCAACCCTGTGGGTTAATACCCGACATCACATGTTTAATCGCGCTGTCCTTACCGGCAGCGTCCATAGCCTGGAAAATGAGGAGCAACGACCAATTGTTCCCGGCATACATTTTATCCTGCATTTCGGCAATCAGCTGTACTCCCAGTTGCAACGACTGCTGCGAAAACCGATTTCCCGCTTTTCCTGTATCCTCGCTTGCCAGTGTCGCGAAATCCTTAAGCTTGAATTTCTTGTCGCTGGTAACACGATATTGTTTCGAAAATTTCTTCGCCCGTGAGATAAATTCTTTGCTGCTCAATTCAGTAATCGCCGTTATACGGCTGTTTTCTGTGGCTTTCACAGCAATAGTTTCTTTTCTGATTGCCATAATAAATATGTTTATACTGCTTGTTAAAACAAAGATAAGGTGGTTTTTGTTAAAACAAATTGGTATGTTCGCTGTATAGCACAGATTTTGTCGCCATATTGATGCTTACTGGTTCATATGTAAGTCTGGATGCCTTACAGCCGTTTTTATAGCAGGAACTGAGAACCTATCCCTTTCAGGAGGATTGGGAATAGAAAAAAGGTATTTTTGATAAGTATTTTTCCTTTTAAGGGGGGGTAAGAATAAGGTGAAGATGATGGTTAAAGATTTTGCGGCTGATCTGCAAAATCAGTAGCTAAAACGGAATATGAATGGCTTAATATAGATGGTCTTCATATGCAGAATAATATGTTTTAATATGAATCATTCAAATATGCATAAATATGAATACTTTTGCATTCTGAAAGCGAAAAGATAATTTAAATCATTAAAGAAATCTGTATCATGAAATCGAAATTAAACCTGTTTATTTTGTTGTCCGGCATCATTCTGTTTGCCGCTTCGTGTAAACCCAAAAATGCTGCTGACGAAAACCTGGCACCGAATGTACATAAAGTAACTGCCGAAGAGGTGATCCAGACAAGCAACTATTCTTATGTCCGCATCTCGGAGAACGGAAACGAAAACTGGATAGCCATTACCAGGCAGGAAGTTGAAAAGGGCAAATCGTATTATTACATTCCGGGCATCGAAATGAGCAATTTTGTGAGTAAGGAGTTGAAAAGGACATTTCCTTCTATCCTTTTTGTTGACAAATTCAGCGACCAGCCAATCAGGGCAAAGATTAACGTTGCCGATTCAGCGAAAGGGAAACAAGCCGCTATGCAGAAGGAAGGTATAAAAGTTGAACCAGTCAGAGGTGGAATCACCGTTGCTGAACTATATGCCAACAAAGATAAATATGCAGGTAAAACCGTGAAAATTAAAGGCGAAGTAGTAAAATACAATGCCCAGATTATGAATACCAACTGGGTTCATATTCAGGATGGCACCAATAATTCAGGTTCCTTTGACCTTACTTTCACAACCAACGACGAGACCAAAGTGGGTGACATTGTAACCTTCGAAGGCACTGTAACACTGAAAAAGGACTTTGGCGCAGGTTACTTTTACGAAGTTATAGTTGAGAATGCCAAGATCCTTACCGATATGTAATTTGGTTAATCAGGAGCTGGATTCCTCTATAGTGAAAATCTCTTACCGTTATTTCGGTAAGGGATTTTTTTTGCTCAGCGGGAATGTTCAGCGGGATCTGTGATCCCGCTGGACGGAGCACCGGATTTGTAATCCGGAAAAACAACAAACTGCAATTTGAATATGACTAACCTCTTATTAAACCAATAGTTTAGAGATCATAAGTGTGAATTTCCAGGTATAAATCTTCCACTTTCTTCCGTGCCCATGGCGTTTTTCGCAGGAATTTCAGGCTCGACTGAATACTGGGGTTTTCGATAAAACAGTTTATCTGGACGAGTTTTCCCAGAATTTCCCATCCGAAATGATCGACCAGCCGATTCAGAATTGTTTCAAGGCTTATGCCATGCAACGGATTGTTTTTTTGTTCTGCCATTTCAGGGTTATTTTTTTGCTCGCAGTATCAGGAATCTATATAGTTTTCAGTTTAAAATAGTATCAGCGACCCTTGTTCAAACTAAATTATTGAACCACAAAGTTACAACCTAAATTAATTACAATTTGTGCCAAATAAAAAAGGACTCCGTTATGGAATCCTTTTAAAATTAAACACTAACTAATTCAATTATTGAACTATCTTCAATTCGTTGATCAGGTTTGTAGCACCTGCATATTTATCAATTACAAAAAGCACATAACGAATATCCACGTTAATGGTACGTTGCAGTTCAGGCTCGAAAAGTATATTCCCGCTCATAGCTTCCCAGTTACCATCAAATGCGATACCGGTAAGATGGCCTTCGGCATTAATAACAGGGCTGCCCGAGTTACCGCCTGTAATATCATTATCGGTAAGGAAACAGGTGTAAAGTTTACCATTTTCACCATAACGACCGTAGTCTTTCTTGCTGTATAATTCCTTCAGCCTGGCAGGAACAATAAATTCTTCGTTGTTCGGATCTTCTTTCATCATTACACCATCAAGTGTAGTGTAATAGTTATAATGAACAGCATCGGCAGGATAATAATCAAGCACTTTACCGTAAGTCATACGCATGGTGCTGTTGGCATCAGGATAAAAACTTGTGTTTGGCTCCATTTCGCGGAGTGCTGCCACAAAAAGACGTTGTGTTTTCCGGTTTGAAGCTCCAAGTTGCATGTTTGCAGCCTGAAGTTTTTTCATCCCGTCCATAAATGAAGTGTAGATAAGTAAAGCCGGATCTTTCTGGAGTTTTTTCAGGTTAGGTTTTGCAAGGAAAGCATTAAAATTGGCCTCTTTGTAAAAAATTGATTTTTCGAACATTTCGGCAACATACTTATTGATGTCTCCTTTGTATTTACTGTTAATTTCCTTGAAAAGAGCAGGTTGCTGAGCAGCAGGAATACCATCACGGAACATGACAAGCAGAGCAGCAAGTACGTTTTGCTCTATTTCGCTGTTGTATTCCTTAAAATGTTCTTTTGATGTTTCGGTATATTTTTCCATTTGCTTTTTCAGGTCGTCACCTTTGGCACCTGTTTTTAAAACGGTTTCAATAGCGGTTGCCTGTCCGGGGAAAGGGAATGCTTTGGACCCGAAGAACAAGAGCTGCGTGTGCCACATCTGCTGATTCAGATTCTGTTCTTTATACTGTTTGTAAATATCGGCATAGGTGCTGAGTACATCACCGTATTTGGCTTTGCGTTGTTCGTCGGCATTGATCCATTGCTGAAGTTTCGCTTCTACATCCTGTTTCTTCTTGATAACATCAAGGCGTTTCAGGTCACGAGCTTCTCCCATTTTATTTTTCCAGAAGTTTGCAAGGCTGGCATACGTGCTTGAGTAAGCTATGCGAACGGCATTATCCTTATCCATTCCTTCTTTCTGTTTTTCGAGAACCAATCCAAGTCCTTTTACAATAATCGGATCCATATCATAAAGTGTAGCATCTACAGCCCATGAGTTCATATATCGGTCGGTACGTCCGGGATAACCCCATATCATGGCGAAGTCGTCTTTTTTATATCCTTTAACTGAAACTGGCAGGAATTTTTTAGCAATCATAGGCACATTATCTTTCGAATATTCAGCCGGTGAACCATCAGGAGCTGTATAGATACGGAAGATGCTGAAGTCGCCGGTATGACGTGGCCACATCCAGTTATCGGTATCACCGCCGAATTTTCCGATGGATGAAGGAGGAGCTCCTACCAGGCGGATATCTTTAAAATCCTGGTAAACAAATAAATAATATTCATTTCCGTTAAAGAAAGGTTTCAGTTCAACTTTATATTTACCTTCTTCGGTAGCTTCTTTCTTCAGTTCTTCTACCTTTTTAGTGATTGCAGCGCCACGGGCGGCTTCATCCATATCGGCAGTTACAACTCCAAGTATGTCGCTGGTTTTATCCTCCATACGAACCAGGAACGAAACAAAAAGTCCTTCGTTAGGAAGTTCTTCCGCTTTGCTCATCGCCCAGAAACCATCGGTTAAATAGTCATGCTCTACAGAACTATGGTTCTGGATTGCATCATATCCGCAATGGTGGTTGGTAAAAAGTAATCCTTCAGCTGAAACAACCTCAGCAGTACAAAATCCGCCAAGGCTTACAACGGCATCCTTAAGGCTTGAGTGGTTGATGCTATACAGTTCTTCAGCCGTAAGGTGAAGGCCCATTTTCTGCATATCCACATAATTTAACCTTTCAACAAACATGGGAAGCCACATGCCTTCGTCGGGAGTATTGGCTGCTTTAGCGAAAACCGCTGTGAGCAGACAAAAAGCAAGTACGATTTTTTTCATTTTTTTATAATTAATACGGTTGATTTAGAGGCAAAGGTACCTTTTCTGTTTTTAATTTATCATGCTACCAGCTTGTTAAATCCTAATCCTATGCAAGTTGACATGTTTGTTCTGTGAACTGGCAAATAAATTCTGTAAAAACAGCTCAGCAGGATTTTGCACAGCGGGATTTGTAATCCCGCTGAAAGGAGTTCAGGATTTGTAATCCTTTTTTATTTAATAAGTGTGTAAGCATCTTAGTTTACTTTAACCCAGATTACGCATTAGGTAATTGAAAAGGGAAGGAATATTCTTTTGATGAGTTCCACAAACCGGAGAACCACGCTCGTCGTTTTTTATTAAGTGCGATTTTAAGAACAAGTCTGCCATTTACATTCTCAAAATAAGC
>CAIRMR010000134.1 GCA_903879715.1 uncultured Bacteroidales bacterium | reverse complement strand
TGTTATTGGCAACAGTGTTGCAAGTGCTCCATCCAATTCCGTAACCCCTGCTACCACTCCCGATGCTCCAACAGATGTAATTGCTTCAGCAAGCAATAAGCAGGCATCGGTTTCATTTACAGCACCTGTTGTAAGTGGTGGTTCTGATATAATCAGCTACACTGTAAATTCAACTCCGGGCAATTTAACACAAACCGGCACTGCCAGTCCGCTAATTGTAACAGGTTTAACCAATGGTACTGCTTATACTTTCACCGTTGTTGCCACAAACGCAGTTGGAAACAGCATTGAAAGCGTAATTTCAAACGAAGTTACACCTCTTGACAATACGGCTGTAAAAGACAACCAGCCCTCAGCAATTAAGGTTTATCAGACAGGTTCATCACTCAATGTGGATCTGAATGGATTGAGTGGAGTACAACGCGTTTACTTATTCGATTTGCTTGGAAAACCAATGGTTTCAAAACAAGCATCTGGCGGCGAAAAACTTGAAATTGCTAACCGGCTGACAAGTGGTGTTTATATTGTAAAAATTCAGGATACAAAAAAAACACAGGTGATGAAAGTCATTGTGAAATAGGTATTTGAGATGGAAATACTGCTCTGGTTTCATGCTGTAATGAATGCCGGAAAGGTGAAAGCAGATTGAAGTGAGGCGGCTGTTTTTTTAGTATACGTACTTTAAAAACAGCCACCTTTTTTTATAGAAATCTGTATTTAGTAGCGGGAATCAGATATCTCAGATTGAAAAAGGACTATAACAAGCATACGCCAGACAACTAAAGGAATTAGAATGGTCTTTTTCATACAAAAAATTATATTTGTATCGCTCACCTGAAGGTTAAAGTGATCTTAAAATCATGCAACCGTTTATTACAGGAATAAAAGATGAATGTATAAAACAGTAATAATACTAAAAAGAAAAAGATGAATTCGCTTTACATCAATTGCCGGCAACTGCTTGCTGTTACTTTATTCTGTATTTTTTCAGTTCTTCCAGGTATTGCACAAGAAAAGCAAGAAAAGAAGGAGAATAAAGCAGTTTCGGACCAGACTGGTTTTCAGACAAAAGATACAACTTTTAAAGCTAATTATTATCGGGACCTGTTCTCCGATACCTGGGTGGCAAGCGATGCGCTCGGGCGAAAAATGCCGGCTTTTGATGAGGTTGGTTCTGTAAAATCGGATAAAAAAAGAGCAGTAAGCGTTTTCTATATCACCTGGCATACCCAGGATAATTTTACCAATTTTAAAAGTCCTTATACTGCCGATGTAACAAAAATTCTGAAAGCAGATCCGGGTGCCCGCCTTAATGCAGACCACGCGCTCTGGTCCGAAAGCTCTTACCATTGGAGTGAACCGGAAATGGGGTATTTCCTGAGCCAGGACGAATATGTGATCCGGAAAGATATGTCGATGCTTTCTGATGCCGGTGTTGATGTTTTGGTTATGGACGTTACCAACGCTGTAAGATACTGGGACGAATGGGAAGTTCTTTTCAAAACCATGCAAAAGATGAAGGCTGAGGGAAACAGAGTGCCGCAATTTTGTTTCTGGGCATTTAACGGACCAGTTATTACAGTGGTACAGGATCTTTTCGACAGGATTTATAAAACAAACCGCTTTCAGGATTTATGGTATTACTGGGATGGCAAACCACTTTTACTTTACAACGGCTCACCAACCACTGATGCCAATGGCGGCGGAGTGAAAAATCCAAACCCGCATTATAATGCTGCAAGCAAAACTGACCAGAGCGATCCCAATTACGGGAATCCTGATTTTACTGAAGAATTTTACAGCGATTATACAAAGGAAGTGAAGAGCTTCTTTACAGCGCGAACCATGTGGTGGGGATACTACGAATGGGCGGGAAAACGCTTTGTAGGCACTGAAGATAACTGGAGTTTTGGGTATGATATGGACAATGAAAAAGTAAAGGCAATGAGCCCTGACGATCTGGTTTCAATCCATAATGGAAGTAAGGAAGAAGCCGCAGTTACACCCGGGCAACATCCATCGAGCCTGGTGGGTAAATCGTGGAGGCGCGAAACCGGACAGCCGCCGCTGAACCAGTACGATTTAGCTGATTCTGCTTATGTTCCCTGGCTGGGCAAAACGGTTAAAAATCCGGAAGGGTACGGAATCTATTTTCAGGATCGGTGGGATGAGGCTCTGAAAACCGATCCCGAAATGCTTTATGTGAACGACTGGAACGAATGGACTGCCGGAAAATACAACCCCAAACAAATAGGCGTAGCCGATTCTACGGGACATTATCCATTTATGCGACGCGCCAGCGATTACCTTTTTGTGGACCAGTACAATGCCGAGTTTAACCGTTGTGTACAGCCGATGAAAGAGGGTTACACCGACAATTATTATATGCAGCTGGCCCAAAACATCCGGAAATACAAGGGCGTAAGGCCAATTCCGGAGCAGAAGGGGTTTCAAAAAGTGAAAATTGACGGGAATTTTGCCGATTGGAATGCTATAACCAACGAATTCCGTGATACCAGGGGCGATGTTATTCACCGCGACCACAATGGTTATGGTGGTTTGCACTACACGAATACAACAGGCCGGAATGATATCCTTACCTGCAAAGTGGCCACTGATAAGCAAAATATCAATTTTTATGTTGAAACGGACCAGAATATAACTTCCTTTAAGGATAAAGACTGGATGTTGCTGTTAATTGATGCAGACAACAACCCTGAAACCGGATGGTTTGGGTACGATTTCATAATCAATAAAAGCATAAAAGACATTCAAACAACCACCTTGATGAGATACAACGGCACTCAATGGGTGGAAGTTGCCGATTTAGAGTTTAGCTATTCCGGCAAAAAAATGGAAATTTCGTTTCCTCGAAAATTATTGAATCTCGAAGGTAATTCGTTCACTTTCGATTTCAAATGGAGCGATAATCCTACCGCTCTGAAAGACCCGATTTCGCTCTGTACCGATGGCGACACCGCACCAAACCGCAGATTTAATTACCGGTATATCTGGAAACAAAAATGACATTAACACCAGCTTAATAAAACCTAAGCAATATAGACCCATATAAAAAAAAACAATAGCAATATTATTAATGAAGCCTTTAATCCAAGCAATACTGATAGGTGCCCTGTCACTATCCCTGGCTACCCGATGCACCATGACTGACACGAAACAGTTGATTGACAGGAAAGCAGTTGTGGATAGACACAGGGTGATATCGGATTCAACCCATCCGAAAAGCCCGGCACAGGTGGGTAACGGCGAGCTTGCCTTTGGCGTGGATATTACGGGACTCCAAACATTTGTACCCTTCAACACACTGTCGCACTGGAGCTGGCACAGCTTCCCCCTTCCCGAAGGGCAGAGGACCGAAGATTTTAAAGGTTCAATGCTGGATACTCACGGACGAATGGTTAAATATGACATCGGAAATGATGCCCAGCCTGAGCTATCCTCCTGGCTGGCCGGGAATCCGCATCTATACAACCTGGGACGGATCGGATTCCTGCTTTTAAAGTCCGACGGAACCAGGGCCGAAATGAGTGACCTTAAAAATCCGCACCAGGAAATCGACTTGTGGAACGGGATCATTTACAGTTCTTTCGAGCTGGAAGGCAAACCGGTTAACGTAGAAACCGCCTGCGCTCAAACGTCAGATGTTATAGGTGTTTCAGTTATGTCGGATCTGGTAAAAAAAGGCCAGGTCAAGATATTACTTGATTTTCCTTATCCGGATGCAGGACAATTTTCAGAATACATGGGGGATTATACGAAGCATGAAGCTCATTCATCAAAGATGGAGAAAACAGGCAAAAACTCAGCGGTAATTGCCCGGAAAATGGATGATGCCAAATACTTTGTGTCACTGAACTGGACCTCAAATGCTGATTTGTTGTCGGGCGATACCATTTCATCGCCGCACCGGTTCTATCTGAATCCCATACAATCGAGTAAAATTGCATTCACGTGCAAATTCTCCCCGGAGGAAAGCAGTCTTCCATTGCTTACAGCATCGCAGGTTTTCATGGAAAGCTCCGGATCCTGGTCGGAATTCTGGAAATCGGGTGCGGCGATCGATCTATCGGGGAGTAAGGATCCGAGATGGAAAGAGCTCGAGCGCCGGATCGTACTTTCGCAATACCTGATGAAAGTGAATGAAGCCGGTTCCTTTCCCCCGCAGGAATCAGGATTGGTAAATAATGGCTGGTTCGGAAGGTACCATTTTGAAATGACCTGGTGGCACCTGGTCCACTACGCTTTATGGAACCGGTGGCCGGAGATGGATAAAAGCCTGCATGTTTTTAATGATTTCCTGCCAACTTCAAAGAAACGGGCAGCTGAACAGGGATACAAGGATGCCCGCTGGCCGAAGTGCACGGCGGATTTCGACCGCGACTGGCCACATCCCATTCATGCCCTGCTGATCTGGCAGCAACCCCATTCGATTTATTTTGCCGAATTGGATTACCGCCTGCATCCCGGTCAGGCAACACTTGACAAATGGAAGGACGTGGTTTTTGAAACGGCAGAGTTTATGGCTGATTATGCCTGGTATGATGAAAACAACGACCGGTACATTTTAGGTCCGCCTGTATTCATCATGTCGGAGAATACAAAACCGGAAGTTACCTTCAATCCTGCTTTTGAACTGTCGTATTGGCGTTTTGGCCTTCGAACCGCACAGCTTTGGAAGGAACGCCTGAAACAGGTACGAGACCCGAAATGGGACGATGTTTTCAAAAAGCTGTCCCCCTTGCCGCAACAGGACGGGCTTTACATTACCCATGAAAATATCGACAGCATGTGGACAAATTTCAACTTCGAACATCCCGGGCTGACCGGTGTTTTTGGGATGCTGCCCGGTGATGGGGTAGATACTGCCTGTTTCAAAAAAACCCTGGAAAAGGTATTCGCATGCTGGAATTTTAACCGGGTATGGGGTTGGGATTTTCCCATGCTTGCCATGGCAGCTGCACGGACCGGCAATCCTGAAAAAGCCATTGATATGCTGATGCATCCATCACCGAACTTCCAGTTTGACGAACATGGACTGGCCACGGGCGGACCCTGGCCCTATTTCCCTTCAAACGGGGCCTTGTTAACGGCGGTAGCTATGATGGCCGGCGGATGGGATGGTTCCAATGGTGATGCACCCGGATTTCCCAAAAATGGCTTATGGGTGGTTAAATGTGAAAATTTCAATAAGATGCAGTAGGAAATATACCTGGTCAAAAGCTCCAGAAAATATGAAGAATTTGTTTTTATACCTCTGCCTGATATCCATAATCCTGGTACCGACAGAAATAGTTTCAGCTCAAAGTCAAGCGGGTAAACCGGACCGGAATAAGAAAACAGACCTCGCCGGCCAATGGGAATTCAAATCTGACCTGCAGGGTGAAGGACGCACAGCTGAATGGTACAAGGCAAAATTTACCGAGAACATCGAGTTGCCCTGATCATGTGAGCAACGCGGTTACGGCGTAAAGGCAACAAGCCGGAAACAGGCAGGTTAACACGTATCATTAAATATGTGAAAGAGGCTTGGTATCAGAAAGGAATTGATATTCCTGCTGAATGGGATGATCCGGTTTCCTTATGCACCGATGGCGATACTGCTCCCAACCGGAGGTTTAATTACCGTTGTATCTGGATTCAAAAATAATATCAAGCCCGCTTTAATAACAAGTCTTTAAGATAAAAAATCCATTATGAAATTTCAAAGTCGTCAATTAACCATTTCGCTGTGTTGTCTTATTCTTAGCACCTGGATTGGTTTTCGGGCTACTGCCCAGGCACCTTCATTTGACAGTGACAAACCAGATACAAGCTATAATACCATTTACAGCCAGGCTTTTAATCCAACCGAAGGGTGGAATCAAACAAAATTCTACAGCCAATGGAGCACATTAGGCTCTAACATTTTTTCAGCCACAGACATTTCATCCGGTTATTTACAGTATAAATGGATTGAGAAGAGGGTAATATGTTCAAAAAAAATCTATTCCCAGCCGTATGTCCTTGAAACGGATATTGATTATTCCACTGGCACCAATCGTGGAGGTGTTGTAATAAGAGGCAGATATAACGAAAGCTTGCAGGAGCCCAATATTGATCCGGGATTCAACCGGGAAGGAATTGCTTTTTATCCATCTGTTACTGGCTCTTCTATGGTTGTTCAATTTTCAGAGGAGGATAAGGGATACAATAGTGGCATGGCCATTGTTCCAATTCTTGTTCCTAAACCGGCAGGAATAACAAGTCTCAAAAACAGGGGAACATTAAGGATAGAAGACTTTGGTGCTTCAATTTATGTTTATTACAACGGAGCTCCGTATATCAGAATTAACCTGAGCAACAAAACTGAAGGCATATATAGTTCAGGTACCGTGTATAATTCAGATATGCAGGTTATGGGAACGTTTACTGGGATGGAAGTTGATGCATCAGGCAGAGTAGCAATTGCCCAGCGGGATGCCACACTCAGGCTTTACAGTGCGAAAATAAACTACAACGATATAGTTGTACCACCCATTGATACAACTATTTTCGATAGTGTTTACCGGGATCTTTACGCTGATACCTGGGTAGCCACTGACGCACTTGGACGAAACATGCCTTCATTTGATGAAGTGGGTCCGGTAAAAGAAGATAAGAAAAGGATAGTCAGCATATTTTATATTACCTGGCATACCGAGGATCATTTTACCAATTTCAAAAAACCATATTCAGCGGATGTGTCAAAAATTCTGAAGACCGATCCGGGTGCCAGGTTGGATGCTAATAATCCGCTCTGGACTGAAGGTTCATACCATTGGGGAGAGCCGGAAATGGGTTATTTTCTCAGCCAGGACGAATATGTGATCCGGAAAGATATGGCGTTGCTCAGTGCTGCCGGTGTTGACGTATTGGTAATGGATGTTACAAATGCTGTCAGATATTGGGATGAATGGGAAATACTCTTTTCTACTATGCACAAAATGAGGGCTGAGGGTAACAAAGTACCGAAATTCTGTTTCTGGGCATTTAATGGTCCTGTTATTACTGTGGTTCAGGATCTGTATGAACAGATTTACAAAACTCCCAGGTTCAAAGATCTATGGTTTTACTGGGAAGGTAAACCGCTACTGCTTTATAATGGCAGCCCAAATAACGATGCGACCGGTGTGACTTACTTAAATCCGAATCCTCATTACGACCCGGCTGCCCTGACGGATGTGAACCACCCGCATTATGGTGATCCTTATTATACTCAGGAATTTTACACCGATTATACCCAGGAGGTGAAGGATTTCTTCACCAAAAGGACAATGTGGTGGGGATACTATGAATGGGCCGGAAAACGATTTATTGGAACTGAGGACAACTGGAGCTTTGGCTATGACCTTAGCGATTCAAGGGTAAAAGCGATGAATCCCGATGATCTGGTTTCTACTCATAATGGCACCAGAGAGCAGGCGGCTGTTACTCCGGGGCAACATCCATCAAGTCTTGTGGGTAAATCGTGGCGGCGCTCAACCGGCGAACCTTCTCTTAATGTTTATGACCTTCCGGAGACAGCTTACGTGCCATGGCTTGACAAAACAGTTAAAAATCCTGAAGGTTACGGAATTTATTTTCAGGATCGGTGGGATGAAGCAATAAAGTCGGATCCTGAGTTTCTTTATATTAACGACTGGAACGAATGGACAGCCGGGAAATACTCTCCTGCTAATGGAGGCACTACTACATTTATGGGTCGAAATAGCTCATACTTCTTTGTTGATCAGTACAATGCTGAGTTTAACCGGTGCGTGCAACCTATGAAAAACGGATATTCCGATAACTATTACATGCAGATGGCTCAGAATATAAGGAAATACAAAGGTGTAAGGCCTGGTCCTGTACTTCAAAGTATTGATTCAATTAAAATTGATGGGCAATTCACCGATTGGGATACGATTACTAATGAGTATCGCGATGTACGGGGAGATACATATCATCGTAAACACAACGGATACGGCGGATTGCAATACACAAATGCAACGGGCAGGAATGATATTATAACCAGCAAGGTAACTTACGACAAACAAAACATCAGTTTCTATGTCAAAACAGCACAAGCCCTCAGTCCATCCACTGATCCAAACTGGATGCTGCTGTTTATAGATGTGGACCGTAACACGGGAACTGGTTGGGAAGGTTACGATTATGTTGTGAACTTAGGTGTGAAATCAACCACCGAAACTGCGTTGAAGCAATGGGACGGTAATAACTGGAGCAACGAAGTTACAATACCTTACAAATTGACAGGCAGTGAGATGGAACTGAGCGTGCCCCGAACAGCTGTTCTGATGGATAAATCAACCCCTGAATTTTATTTTCATTGGTCAGATAACGCGCAGCAATTAGATAGTATTAATTGCTTTTTCACCGATGGAGAATCGGCACCCGATCGCCGCTTTAATTATAACTTCAGCAGCTCGAAACTTCAGCCTGTTGCACAAACAAGCTACAAAGACCTTGCTATTCCGGGAACTATTGAATTTGAAGATTTCGACAATGGCGGTGCCGGTACAGCGTATGCCGATGCTACTTTTGGTAATAGTGGCGGTGCATACCGGACTGATGAGTCTGCAGATATTGAAGCAAAAACCGGTGGAGGTTACAACCTTGGCTCGGTGAACACTGGCGAATGGCTCGAATATACTGCGAATGTAAATGCAATAGGGAAATTTACAGCCAACATAAATTATGCTGCAAACGGCAATGGCAAAGAAGCCATACTTTACGTGGATGATAATGATAAATCAGGTATTATCTCGTTCCCTTCAACCGGAAACTTAAACACCTGGTCGGACAAATCAATTGACATACAACTTGCTTACGGGAAACACGTATTGAAGTTCTTTGTAAAAAATGCAGCAAACGATTTTAAATTAGATAAAATTATTTTTACTGAAAAAGAAGTGGTTTATCCCGGCAAAGGCATCGGACTCGACAAATCCTTCTGGTCTGCCACAGCTCCCGGAACATGGTTCAAGGATTCCATTTGCAGCGAAATTGATTCAGCTATTGATGAATCCTGGGCCAATGTAAGCCCGGGTTGCAGTATAGCAAAGGATTTCTGGAACGTCCGCTGGCAAGGCCAGATAGAAGCCTTATATTCTGAACTCTATACATTTTATCTCACAGTGAATGATATGGGACGGGTTTGGATTAATGATCAGTTAGTTGTTAATGCCTGGCTTTCAACAAGCGCAGGAAAAACAATAACCGGCACTGTCGCATTAACAGCAGGTCAGAAAGTACCCATAACTGTGGATTTTGCCCAAAAGGTTGGTGATGCAAAGGTAAAACTTGAATGGAGCAGTGCCTCCAATCCAAGGGATGTAGTCCCTCAAAGCCAACTTTTCCCTCAAACGCTGATAAACGGAATAACCGATGCAGGAGTTGCAGGTTTTAACGTGTATCCCAACCCGGCTTCCAATAAAATTACTATTCAAACCTGTCAGAATCATGTGGAAAGCATCCGGATTATTGATTTAACAGGAAGAACGGTTTATACCAATAGTGAATCCTTTACCGGGACAAAATCCTTCAATCTTTCGCTCGAAAAGGGAATCTACCTGTTGAAATTAACCGGTGATGTAACGTTTGCAACTCAGAAACTAATTGTGGAATAACAACAGATTTTATTTTTAATCAAAATAAATGAAAATTACAGCGACTACAGTTTCACTTTTACTATGCTTGCAATTGTTCGCAAATGCAAGTCTGATAAAGGAAGTGCGTAAAACGATAAACTTGAACGGACGCTGGGAAATTGCCGAAGGCAAAACCACAGGAATACCAACAAAGTATTCTAATTCCATTACAGTTCCCGGTTTGGTTGATATGGCTGAAATTCCTTTCGACAGCGTTGGCGTTAAATGTTCAAGAAGGAACTTCTATAATTACCACCGGACTTTTAATCTTCCAAAGAATATACCGGCAAAAGCTTTATTGAAAATTCATAAGGCATCGTATGGAACACGCGTTTTCCTTAACGGTAAGGAAGTCGGTTATAATCCCTTTTGTTTTACACCAACACTTTTCGACATCCGTGAATTTCTGAAACCCGGCCAATCCAACGACATAACGGTACAAATTGGTGCTTATTTGGATAATATACCCGACACGATTCCAAACGGAAGCGATTTTGAAAAAATTAAATACATTGCCGGTATTTATGATAATGTTGAAATTATTCTTTCCGGCTATCCGTTTGTAAACAATATTCAGATTGCGCCTGATATTAAACAGCAGCAAATCAGGATTCAGGCCGAAATTGAAAGCGATAAGGACGTTCTGGATTTTAACCTGGAATATAATGTTTCAGAATATAAATCAGGAAAGAAGGTTGGTCCGGGAGTTTCGCCAGTTACGCCTCTGAAAAAGGGAATTAACATGATTGATTTCACGGTTCCGATTAAAAACTGCAAGCTCTGGTCGCCTGAATCGCCCTTCCTTTACAATCGCAGTATTTCAACAGGCAGCGACAGCAAAACCGAACGTTTCGGAATGCGGAGTTTCCGTTTCAATAAAGATGCCAAAAAGGCGTACCTCAACGATAAGCCTTACGCCATGCTTGGAACCAATGTTTGTATCCATCGCTTCTTCGAAGACTCATGCCGGAATGCCTTGCCCTGGGATAAAAAATGGGTTAAAAAGCTCCATTTTATGTTCAAAGACATGAACTGGAATAGCATCCGGTATTGCATCGGTTTTCCGCCTGAAGCATGGTACGAAATTGCTGACGAAACTGGCTTTCTGATTCAGGATGAATATCCATTATGGTTTGCATTCACCCTATTTAAATTCACCGAAAGTGCTTTTAAAACAGAATATACCCGTTGGATGCGTGAACGCTGGAATCATCCTTGCGTGGTGATCTGGGATGCTCAAAATGAAACGACTACCCTTTTGACAGGTCAGGCATTGACAAAAGTACGTGGGTTAGATTTGTCGAACCGGCCATGGGACAATGGCTTTGCTGCCCCGCAGTCGGAAACAGATTGCATCGAAGCTCATCCGTATTTGTTTATTAAATATCACCAGCTGAACGGCCAGCACAAAGATGAACCGGCAATCGGCTACATGAAAGAGTTTTTCGACACCATCCGAACTCCGGATAATGACCCGAACCAGTGGTCGCCTTCCAAGAAAGGGCAATACAACAATCCGATCGTCATCAACGAATACGACTGGCTTTGGATTAACCGCAATGGCTCAACAACCACTTTAACGGACGGGGTTTACAATACTTTGTTTAATCTTAAATCACTTAACGAGAAACAACTTCGTACCGTTCATGCCGAAAATATTGGTTTTCTGACCGAGTATTGGCGTTGCCACCGCTCCGCCGCTGCCATCATGCACTTCTGTGGATTGGGTTACTCCCGGGCTTCCAATCCGCGCGGACAGACCAGCGATAATTTCATCGACATTAAGAAACTCGAATTCGACCCGTATTTCTACAAAATTGTCAAGAATAAGTTCGCACCGCTTTGCATCATGATTGACAAGTGGGATAAAACCTATTCCAGGGGTGAATTAACGGTTCCGGTATATGTTATCAATGATTTACCTGAAAAATGGGAAGGAGAATTAAAGTTAACACTCAGAAAAGGTAAAAATCAGATTCAGCAATATGTTGCAAAAGTGGAACTTGAACCTTCAGGCCAAACTATTCAGGAATTCAAGATAATAATAAATGAAAAGTTTAATAATCAGGACGAATATGAGATGATTTCGGAATTAGTTTTTAAAAACGAAAAAATTACAAGCAGCAGGAAGTTTAGGTTGCAGTAATTACCTGTTTCAGTGAAATCTTTCGTAAAACTGAGAGGTAGCATTCCTTTCGCAACACAGAAGCTTATAATTGAATAAGTTAATATAGCGATTTCCGTTTCAGGGAGTCGCTATAAGTAAGTTTAAAAACAAAACGCGAGTTTAATAATTTAACACATGAGAAAACTACTATTTATTTTGGCATTGATTGTTAATTCAACATTTTGTTTTGGCCAACATGCAAACAACAAAAAACAGGAAATAGACTACGTAAATTCATACATTGGAACATCCAAGAACTTATATGGGGGACAAATCCCGATGGTAGGTCCCCCTTTTTCAATGACTTATTTTACACCTCAAACGCGCGAAAACTCTATTTGTAATTCTTCATATATTTATGAGGATACATGTATTTTTGGGTTTCTGGCTACTCATCAACCTGCTATTTGTATGGGCGATTATGGATATGTGTCAGTAATGCCTGAAATTGGTCAGTTACAGACCAACCCGTATAAACGTCAGTTGTTGTTTAACCATGCTGATGAAACTGTAAGCCCGTATTTGTATTCAGTTAAAATGAAGGTTGATAAAAATAAAAGCATTCAGGCAGAAATGACTGCCACAGCGCGTTGCGGAATATTAAAATTCACATTTCCCGAATCAAAAGAATCTCATATACTTATTCAGGGATTGAATGTTGATGATACGCCGGAACCGGCATGGATGCCAAATTTAAATTCAAAAAATACAAGACTTCAAAAAGTTGCCTATATCAGTATTAACAAAGAAAAGAACGAAATAACCGGTTACAATCCCGACCGCCAAAGTTTTAATCTTGGGCCTGAACTCAAAAACTTTAAAGGATATTTTATCATACAATTCGATAAACCTTTTACAGTTTTTGGATGCTGGAATCACGATTCTATTAAATCGAATTTAACTGAATTGTATAGCAAAAAACGATCTGGAGCTTATGTTAGTTTTTCAACTAAAAAGAACGATATAGTCAAAGTTAGAATTGCAACCTCATTTATCAGCATTGAGCAGGCTCGCGAAAACCTGAACAAAGAAATACCGGATTGGGATTTTGAAAAAATATGTCAACAAACAAGGGATATTTGGCAAAAATCGCTCGAAAACATAAAAATTGAAGGAGTTACAGAAAATCAGAAAGTAATTTTTTATACCGCATTTTACCATTGTTTATTATTCCCGCGCCAGTTCTCGGAATACGGACACTATTATAGCGCTTTCGATGATAAAATACATGAGGGTGTTTCGTACAACGACTATTCATTATGGGATACTTTCCGTGCATTGCACCCCTTTCTGATATTTGTTGAGCCTGACAGGGTAAACGACATGATAAAATCCATGTTACAAATGTATAAAGAAGGAGGATGGTTACCAATGTGGCCCAATCCTGCCGAAACTAATATTATGATTGGAACACATGCCGATGCCGTAATAGCCGATGCTTACGTAAAAGGCATCCGTAATTACGATGTAAACTTAGCTTATGAAGCTATGCGCAAAAACTCATTTATGGCAACCGATTGCGATTTTTCGAAAAATCAAATGTTTGACCGTCAGGAATGGTTGTGTTATGAAGGACAAGCAGGTTTGCAATTTTACCATTCTTTAGGATATATTCCTTCCGATTATAAATCGGAATCGGTTTCACGAACTATTGAGTACGGCATAGACAATTACAGTACAGCCCAGCTTGCAAAAGATTTAGGCAAAAACAATGATTATAACAGGTTAATGGAGTGGTCGAAAAATTATAAGAATTTATACAATCATGAAACGGGATTTCTTACACCTCGCTTGTACAATGGTAACTGGAACCCAAAACCCAACGAAGGCTTTACCGAAGGTAGTCCATGGACATATTTATTTGGCGCAATGCAAGATATACCAGGAATGATTGACCTAATGGGAGGAAAGGAAAAATTTGCCGCAAAACTCGATCAAAACTTTAATCAAAACCATTATGCCCACGATAACGAGCCAGGCCATCACTACATTTATTTATACGACTATTGTGGCCAACCCTGGAAAACACAAGAACTTATTCGAAAACATACTGACATTAATTATAAAAATGGCCCGGATGGCGAAAACGGTAACGATGATTGTGGTCAAATGTCGGCATGGTATATATTTGGTGTAATGGGCTTTTATCCGGTTACGCCCGCTTCGGGTATATATGCAATTGGGGCGCCTCAATTTCCGAAACTAACTTTAAATTATTCCTATAATGGCAAGCCATGCAAGTTAGAGATTATTGCAAATAATCTTTCGGAAGCAAATAAATACATTCAACGAGTTTCCTTAGATGGCAGGACTATTGAAACGCCTTTCATTACCCATCAAGAAATTGTAAATGGCAATAAACTGATTTTTGAGATGGGGACAAATCCGAATTTAAATTTTAAATAGTGTTGGGTATATGCAAATTATTTATAAAAATACGATATTATTTTCTGCCCATTACTTGAATGATAAGTATACATCAGATTATAAATCTATACTGATTTGCATATTTATTACTAAAAACAAAATGAAATGAAAAAAAATAATTCTTTAAGAAAGATGAAAGCAATTTGCATTGTATTCAGCATTTTGATATTTTCTTCTGCAAAGGCCCAAGTGCCGGAGTTTGACAGTGACAAACCCGCAGCAACATACAACAATGAGTTCTCCCAAACATTTAACACAACCTGGGATGGCCCGAAATTTTACAGCCAATGGGATGCGGTAGAAGCAAATACTTTTACAGCAACTGATATAGCAGCAGGGTATTTACAGTTTGCATGGGTTAAAAAACGCATAATATGCTCGAAAACACCCTATATTACACCCTATATCATTAAAACAGATATTGATTATACAGGAGGTAGCGGCCGCGGCGGAGTAATAATACGCGCCAACCCCGCCAATCTCGACCAGCTGCAGGAACCCGCAACTGGTGATCCCGGTTTCAATAGTGAAGGCATTGCTTTTTATCCTTCCGATGACGGAGCAAAAATGACAGTGCAGTTCACGGGCGCATTTGTCAGCAATAAAACACCGGTAACCAGAATTTTAGTTCCGAATCCTGCAGGTGTTACAAACCTCAGAAGCAGAGGCACTTTAAGGATAGAAGATTTTGGAACATCAGTGTATGTTTATTATAACGATATACCTTTTATCAGGATTAACCTGAGTGGTAAAACAGGAAATCTGTATTCCACAGGAACAGTTTACGATTCAAATATGCAGGTTGTAGGCACTTTTACCGGCATGGAAGTTGAACCTTCAGGTAAAGTTGCCATAGCACAAAGAGATGCGCTGTTAAAATTGTACAGTGTAGCAATAAATTCCAACGACCTTCTGCAACAAGGGATTGCTTTCGATATCATAGGTAAGAAACTTATTTCAGATGCTCCATTTACAATTTCGGCTTCCGCAACTTCGGGTTTAGCTGTTGAATTTAAGCTTGTTTCAGGTCCGGCAGCATTGGTTGGAAATGAAGTTACGTTAACCGGTCAACCAGGAATTGTAACAATTTCGGCCAATCAAAGTGGGAATTCGACTTATTATCCTGCCAATGAAGTGAACTGTACATTTTATGTTAGCGATCCGGCAGTCGCCAATGTGAGCCCTGCCAGCCAGGATTACGTGGATAACTGGATAGTAACAGATGCGTTGGGCAGGACATTACCTACATATGCAGAAGTTGGACCTAAGAAAACCAATAAGACTGTTGGTGTTATGTACTATATTTGGCATGGTACACATGGAAATCAAGTGTATGATATAACTAAAATAATTGACAATTATCCATCCGAGCCATTAAGTGCTGCAAATCCAAATTGGGGTGGAGTAACTGCATTTCATTGGTGGGGCGAACCGGAGGAGGGGTATTTCAGGGCTGAAGATCCCTGGTATATCCGACGGAATCTGCAAATGCTAAGCAATGCGCAAGTCGATTTTATCTATTTTGACGTTACCAACGGACCTATATATCTTAATGTAGTGCATAAAATCTGTGAGATTTCAATGCAAATGCGTTCAGAAGGTATTTATACTCCTAAATTTATATTTTTTACATCTGCAAACCATGGGGCTGTAGTTAACGAACTCTATGATGAAATATATTCACAGGATTTATTCAAGGATCTTTGGTTTTACTGGCAGGGGAAGCCATTGATTATGTGCCTTTTAAATGACAATTTAAGTGTAATGCGACCAGAGGTGAAGAGTTTTTTTACTTTAAAAAATTCTGATACATGGGTGAGTAGTTCAACTGTACCAGACTTGTGGCAATGGTTGGATTTTTACCCCCAAGATTATGCATGGAGTGTCAATTCCTCCACGCCAGAACAAATCCCGGTTTGTATTGCTTCACATCCTACTATAACACTCGGCAAAAGTTTTAATAATGGCGAGGAACACGTTGTAGATAGCAGATACCTGACAAAATATACCGGACAGGGCTTATACGCCGCCCAGCAATGGGAAAGAGCGTTGCAGGTTGATCCGCAAATAATAATGGTTACACAGTGGAACGAGTGGGTTGCCCAAAGGTTTATCCAGTCCGGGTCAGGAACCTATGCCGGAAAGCCAATAAAAGATGGCGATTCTTACTTTGTTGATGTATTCAATCAGGAATTTAATCGTGACATGGCACCCATGAAAGGAGGATATACCGACAATTATTATTATCAACTTATTTCAAATATCCGCAAATACAAAGGGATGTCCGCCCCGCAGGTTTTTTCAGCGCCCGCAATCATAAATATTGATGGTAGTTTTGCTGAATGGGCAACTGTTACGCCGGTATTCAAAGATCCCCAAGGCGATGTGATGCACCGTAACTTCAAAGGATATGATCCAACAGTTACCTTCACAAACAATACAGGCAGAAACGATATTATTGAATCAAGAGCAACTTATGATGCCAATAATCTTTATTTCTATGTGAAAACTTTGCAAAACCTCACACCATACACCGACCCAAACTGGATGCTTCTGTTTATGGATGTGGACCGCAATAAAGGAACGGGTTGGGAAGGGTACGATTATGTGGTAAATCAGGGAGTGAAATCGGCTACCGAAACTACCGTGAAACAATGGGATGGCAAAAACTGGGGCAACGAAGTAACTGTACCC
>CAIRMR010000133.1 GCA_903879715.1 uncultured Bacteroidales bacterium | reverse complement strand
GGGTACAGTTACTTCGTTGCCCCAGTTTTTGCCATCCCATTGTTTCACGGTAGTTTCGGTAGCCGATTTCACTCCCTGATTTACCACATAATCGTACCCTTCCCAACCCGTTCCTTTATTGCGGTCCACATCCATAAACAGCAGCATCCAGTTTGGGTCGGTGTATGGAGTGAGGTTTTGCAAAGTTTTCACATAGAAATAAAGACTATTGTCATCGTAAGTTGCTCTTGATTCAATAATATCGTTTCTGCCTGTGTTGTTGATATATTGCACACTAGGATCGTAACCGGCAAAGTTGCGGTGCATCACATCGCCTTGCGGATCTTTGAAAACCGGCGTTACAGTTGCCCATTCCGTGAAATTTCCATCCAAAATGCTGGTTATGGGAGCGGAAAATACCTGTGGCACAGACATTCCTTTGTATTTCCGGATATTTGAAATGAGCTGATAATAATAGTTGTCGGTGTGTCCACCTTTCATCGGGGCCATATCGCGGTTAAATTCCTGGTTAAACACATCAACAAAGTATGAATCTCCGGTTTTGATTGGTTTGCCGGCAAAAGTTCCAGCACCAGACTGGATAAACCTTTGGGCAACCCATTCGTTCCACTGGGTAACCATAACAACCGGCGGATCTACTGCCAATGCTCTTGTCCATTGCTCAGCAGCTTGTAATCCCTGCCCCGTAAAATCAGTTAAGTAATTACTGTTTACTGCGGGCTCCGCTCCATTGTGATAACTTTTACCCTGTGTACTGGTAGGATGCTGAGCCGTGGAAACCACTATTTGTTCAGGAACAGCCGGATCAGTGCTCCAACCATAATCCTGAGGATACGTATCAAGCCACTGCCAATGATTGGGTTGAGTTTTAGTATCTGTCCAGGCCCAACAGTATTTTATGGTAAAAAAAGCTTTTACATCTGCACGCAGATCAGGGTCATCGAAATTGCCTAAAATTAAAGGTTTGCCACTCCATTTAAACCAAAGTTCACTGAATAAATCCTGGGCATAAAATTCATCATAGAGTGCGTTCATGGTTTGCCCGCTGCTTGCACTGGTTGTAAATATAATCTGCGGGGTATAAATGCCTTCCATTCTCATTTGCAGCGAAACTTCGCAAACTGATTTTACCGTCTGAAGGTAAGTGTAGGAATTGGTTGCATCAAAATATATAAAATCGACTTTTGCATTGCTCAGCATTTGCAGATTCCGGCGAATATACCAGGGATCTTCAGCACGGAAGTATCCTTCTTCAGGTTCGCTCCACCAATGAAAGGCCCCGGGGCCACCCCAACCCGGATTGCTGTTGCTCAAAGGATCGGAAGGATATTGCTTTAATATTTTAGTGATGTCATATACTTTATCACCGTGATAACCTTGCCATACATAATAAAATACACCGACAGACTTATTGTCACGTTTAGCTCCCGCCTCATCATACCCAGGCAGTTGCCTGCCCAGGGCATCGGTAATAACCCAGTTATCCACATAATCCTGGCTGGCAGGGCTCACATTGGCGACTGCCGGATCGCTAACATAAAATGTACGGATCACTTCATTGGCAGGATAATAAGTCGAATTCCCACTTTGATTGGCCGAAATTGTTACAATTCCTGGTTGACCGGTTAAGGTCACAGTATTTCCGGTCATCGTTACTGGACCTGACACAAGTTTAAATTCAACCGGTAATCCGGAAGATGCCGAAGCGTTTAATGTAAAAGGAGCATCTGTGATCAGTTTTTTGCCAATGAGATCAAAGCTAATCGTTTGTTTCAGAAGGTCGTTGGAATTTATTGCTACACTGTACAATTTTAACAGCGCATCTCTTTGAGCAATTGACACTTTGCCCGAAATTCCAACCTCCATACCTGTAAAGCTGCCAACAACAAGCATATTCGCATCATAAACAGTACCGGTTGTATATAAACTGCCTGTTTTACCACCAAGGTTAATCCTGATAAAAGGTATATCGTTATAATAAACATACACTGATGTTCCAAAATCTTCTATCCTTAAAGTGCCTCTGTTTTTGAGGTTTGTAACACCTGCAGGCTTCGGAACTAAAATTCTGGTTACCGGTGTATTATTGCTGACAAATGCGCCTGTGAACTGTACTGTCATTTTTGCGCCGTCTTCGGAAGGATAAAAAGCAATGCCTTCACTATTGAACCCGGGATCACCAGTTGCGGGTTCCTGCAGCTGGTCGAGCGCGGTAGGGTTGGCGCGTATTATTACTCCGCCGCGGCCGCTACCTCCTGTATAATCAATGTCTGTTTTAATGACATAGGGGGTAATATAGGGTGTTTTTGAACAGATAACGCGCTTCTGAACCCATACAAACTTTAAATACCCCGATGTAATATCAGCTGCTCCGAAAATATTTGCTTCCATCGCATCCCATTGGCTGTAAAATGTCGAACCATCCCAGGTTGTGTTAAATGGTTGGGAGAATAGATTGTTGTAGGTTGTTGCGGGTTTGTCGTTGTCAAACTCCGGCACCTGGGCCATTAAGGGAAAAGCTGCCAGGAGGCTAAATGCAAAATAAATTGCTTTAATGATGGATTGATTACTAACGTTTTTCATTTTGTGTTTTTATTAAATTTAAACCATTCTACATTAAAAGATTCTTTTTCTTCAGCCGCAAAAGTAAAATGAAGCGCATGTACTCCTTTTACTTCATTAATATTACAGCTTAGTGTTGTCCAGGTTTTTCCATCACCTCCGCCCGGTATATCGAGTGTCCCGATATGAGGACTCCAGGTATTGTCAACCTGGAAATAGATTTTACCGGGTTTTGCTCCGGGAGCAACCCTTACACTTATGGATGTTGCCCCATCGCCAAAATTGATATACTTGTAAGCTGCACGATCATTATTAACGATCTGGCCGAGCTGATCGGCATTGGCCGGATTCAAAGGATTAGCCTGGTCCCAATAGTACGATTCGATGCGCACATGTCCAAAAAGCAAACATGCCCGTTCAGCTTCAATCTGCGAAAAAGCATCGAGTGGCTTTCCTGCTCCCTGCGAAGTCATTTCAACTTCATTGATACTTCCATCCTTATTGAAAAAGATGGGCTCGATACAGGCTTTGCGTGCATTCACAACCCCATTGGTCGTTCGGTGATAAAACACATACCACTGGCCTTTAAATTCGACTATCGAGCCATGGTTATTCCAGTTATTCGGATCACAGCCATCGTTATCCACAATCACACCACCATATTTGAAAGGGCCAAGTGGCGATTTACTGGTTGAGTAACCAATACAGGTTGGCATTCCTTTCCTGCTCATGTTGGCATAAACAAAATAGTAAATACCCTTGCGTTTGACCATATAACCACCTTCGTGGAAGAAATGCTCTTTTTCTGTTACCAGGTTTTCTACTAGGGTTGTTGTGTCAATTTCAGTCATGTTAGGTTTCAGCTTGGCGATTTTAGCCTGAAATTGTCCCCACATGTAATAGGCTTGCCCGTCATCATCAACAAACACAGCAGGATCAATCTGATTCTTATGTTTCAGGTAAATTTCTTTTGCGTTGGTAAACGGTCCTTTGGGTGAAGTACTTGTGGCTACCCCTTCAACATCTCCGTTCTGGCAAAAGTACAGGTAATAAGTGCCGTTTTTGTAAGCTATATCAGGTGCATATAAAAGTGCATCATTGAACGGTACCTGGTCGAATGGGCCTTTTGATGCAAAAGCATTGGGGGTATATTCCCAGTTTATTAAATCGGAAGTGGATAAAACCCAATGGTCGTAGGAACAATAGTAATTTAAACTTTCGTCGCGTGAGCCATAAACATACAGCTTACCATCTTTCCATACACGGGTGGTTGGATCGGCAATGTTAAGTCCTGGCGGACAAATCGGGTTCTGGGCCAGAACAAATTCGCCGAAAAGCAGGAATAAAAGGTAAAAAGAAATTCGTTTCGTCATTGTTAGTTATAATTAGCAGTTTATCATTTCATTATATTTCTGTCTTGCCTGATAAACATGGAACTCTCCCCGATTTAGCAGGCAGAGTTCCATGTTATATTTTACAATAAACTTCTCTTTAGATCCTATCAATACGTATTAGTGACGATTTTCACCGGCCCGAACAATCCGGAAGGCTGCAACGGACTATCCGCATTGTACGGATTGACAGGGCACCAGGTTAACCGCTGTGATGCCGGAAGCTTCAGGTCACCAATCAGGCGGTTCATCCAGGTGTTTACGATTTCGATCTTCAGGTCGTTATCTCCTTCCTTTACAAGGGATGTAATATCGAGAGTGTAGGGTGCAGTCCATAATCCGCCGGCATACACATTGTTAACCGTAACTTTAGCCATGGCCGTAAAAGCGCCTAAATTGATGATCACTTTTTTGCCTTCGGCGACTTTGGCCATCTTAAATTTGCAGCTGTAAAACGCTGTTCCTGCATAATATTTAATCCGGTCATCCTTCGATGTAGTCCAGTCCTGCAGTGTTTCGAAAACTACGGGTTCGGCCGGACCTCTTTGCGAAGCATTAAATGTAACTGTCCACGGACCTTTCAAATCAGTAACGAGTGCTGGCTCTGGGTAATTGGCCTTAACGCCTGTTTCCGAAGCTTTGCCTGCTGATTTGCGGAAAACCACAAACACACTTTCGTAAGCTTCCAGTTTCAAAGGAACGATAGTCGTGTTTTCAGTCTGTTCATAGGCGGCAAGGGTACGGATATATCCTTTTGTGGCTTCCCAGAGTTCAGGCTGCTTTCCTTTTACCCTGAATTCAGGACTTATCAGTTTGGTGTCAGCCGTTTGATTGGAAATAAAATAGATTTCGCCGTCTTTAATAGCGCGGTGACCGTAATGAATGCTTTTATCTTCTGGTAATTTGCAGTCGGGTATACAGCCGATCAGTGCAAATGCCTCAGTCATATTCATACCGTTAATAATCATTCCTTTTCCAACCTTGCGCGATTTTACGGTTATGCCATCCACATTCCCCCAAAGTTCTTTGGCTATTTCCTGGATTTGCTGGTCAGCCTTGGGTTGATTCTGCAGACTGGGCGAACGTTTAGGCGCAGGGCCAAGCACCACAGCACCATCATTTACCAGTTGCTTAATCTTAGCCAGCAACTCCGGACGCATGGTTTCCAGTTTCGGCAAAACCAGAATCCGGTATTGCGTTCCGTGTGGCAATGTAATCAGCCCGTTTTTTACGGTCATATACTTTTCAATCACTTCGGCATTCATGTAATCAAACTGGTAGCCGGTTGGCAGTGCCGGATCAGCGATTCCTGTCATTTTCGGAGTATCTTCACCAATAAAATAGGCCACGTCGGCTACATTCAATCCCTGCTGAAGCATATAGTTGGTACGTTTCAGGTATTGGGTATAAACATCCATCTGCGGGAACCAGGTGTTTTTCCGGTTGAACTCGTTGCCAAATCCGGCATTCATTCCGGGATTTTTATCCTCGTACGGCTGAGTGATATAAACATGCAACAGCGTGTTGTTGATCCCTTCGGCAAAGAAACGGTCGCCACGTTGTTTGATGGTACCCGGATACCGGCTGAAAGCCGCACCTCCGCAGGTATTTGATTCGGCCGATATTTTTGTTTTTCCGTAGATATGTCCGCAGGAAGTAGCAGCACGGTTTTCGATGTCACCAAGTTCGCCTTCGCTCCAGAATTCACCGCCAATTTCGTCCGATTGTCCGCCATACATCAGGAATTCGCCAGGGAAACCCCAATGGCCATAACATTCGAGCCAGGTTCTCAATCCGTGTTTGTGACTGATCTCACGAAGCCCGGCGACATAATCATACGCCACTTTGTCGGCAACCATGCGGCGCATGTCCCACAAAAAACGGTCACTCGACTGCTGGCTGTTTACAACCATTCCCTGGTACACCGGAAGGTAAGGAATCGCGTCGTATCCGTACTTTTGTTTGAATTCTTTCAGGAAACCGTCAGTAAAATTCTGTCCTCCTGTTTCGTAGCTATCCTGTACCACCACTTTAAAACACTTGCGATCGGCTTCGGGGATGCGTTTCAGAATTTCGCCCATATGGCCGTAAAAATGTTTCTCTGCATGTTTTTTACTCATTTTATCCACTTCGTAACCGGTAGCTTCGGGCGAGGCTGGTCCATTTTTTGTCCCGGTAGGTGTCATTCCTGTACGCAGGATCACCCAATCCCCTTCGGGAACATCCCAGTTCAGCGTTCCATCGACTGTGAGGTATTGTGAGATATCAATCACTTTTGAGCCATCTATCACTGTTGTATGATTATCCACTTCAGCCTGGGGTTCCCATTGGTATTCCTTCCAGTAAGGCAGTGGTGTGGAGTACATTTTAGCCAGGGTTTTTTCAGCATAACGCTCTACGCGCGGAGCAGCCGATAAGGTTAATTCGGCAAATCCGGATTTTGCACCTTGTCCGAAAGCCAGGAACCAGCCTGTTGGTTTTTCGCAGGTAACAACCAACCGGAAATCAGTGGCAGTTGTGGCAGGAAATGAAATTACAATCGGGGCATAGGGTACAAATCCTACATTGAGGGAAGGATTGGAGCGATCGATTTCAAATTCTTTAATTGTAGCATATTCCTTTTGTCCACTTTTAGCCTGAAACAAGACTTTTGCTTTCATCGGGATTTCTGTTGTTTGTATGGAAAGGCTGCGTGCCGTAAATACATCCTTAGCCTGAATGTCGAAGGTAAAAATATCTCCTTCCGCGAATGTTACTCCGGTTAACTTATTTCCATCCAGTATTTTTGATAGTCCGGGAAGTTTTGGGAGCGAAGTAATTTTGCCGTTTTGATTGTTTAACACCAGCTGGTCATCCATTGGGGCCGGGTATGCAATCAGTTTTACATCCTGGAAGATGTCGATAGGCTTACTAAGTTTTTGAGAAAACTTTTTGGGGCCGCGTACACGCGTTTCTGAAGAAATAAGGTAACGCATGGCTTCACCGGAGCTTACCCATGGACCGCCCGACTGGCTCCAGCCCGGTGAGTTGAATATCCCGATTTCGATATTGAGTTTTGTTGCTGTTTTTAGTGCAGCATGAAGAATCTTCCACCATTCTTCGCTGAGCATTTTCACTTTCCCGTAAGGAACATCACTCAGTCCGATATTGCCAATGAAAGCCCGGTTGATGCCAGCTTCTTTCATCGAATAAAGATCTTTCACCACGCCCTCTTCGGATATATTGTCCGAAATCCAGTACCAGTATACACTGGTTTGCATGGTATCGGGGGGGGTAATAAATCCGGCTTCAAGTGCATCTGAATGTTTCGAATTACCGGTTTTGCAACTGGTTATAACTGCGATCGTGAAAATCAGGCTAATAAGGATAGCAACCTTTTGCATTGTTTTCATAGTTATTAAGGTATTTTATCTAAAGAATTATTCTAAAATCGTTATTCTGCTATCCAATAAAAAGATATCGTCATTGTATAATTTTTACCCCTTTTGGTGCTTTTATTTCCGACTTAATGCTGCCATCAGCTTGTTTTTCGTGACGTACCCAAATTACACCTAAAGGAGTTGGATAAGTTCCTTCCACCCATTTCAAATCGCCCAGATGAGGTTCAATTTTAACTTTCCTGCAGCCAGGTTCAAGGATGGTTATTCCCAATACATGCTGCGATAACCAGGAAGTAGGTCCGGATGCCCAGCCATGACACAGACTATGCCTTAAACCCACATAGCAATATCCTCCATAAGCGGCATGAACGTCAACTTTGCCTTCAGGAGTAATCTCATCGATGCGGCCTGCATTTTCCAGCCACTTCATTTCAAAATCTTCCCAAAACGTGGTTGCGCCCAAATCCAGCATTCCGCCCCAGTAGTTGCGGATAACATTAAGTGCACCCTCGTAATCGCCTGCCATTGCCCGTGCCTGAAGTACATAGTATCCGTAAAAAGAAGAGATTCCTTCTGTACTATTTACTGAAAGAAGAGTTTCATTTATTTTTTCAGAATCTGATAATCCGGATAAAGCCAGTAATGCACCTCCCGCTTTATTCCCATTAGGATCGGGAATATGTTTTTTTAATAATTGAATTGTACTCTCATATTGAACAGCTTTATCATTATTTCCAAGTACGTTCGCTATTTTTTTACCGGCATCAAAGGTCATCACCATAAGAGATTGCAACCCGGCATGTATAGCTTCCTTATTTGGACTGGTAGGCCAGTCCAGAAATCTGCCTCCATCAAGATTTTCGCTCCCATCAGAATCAATTTTTTTCTCAAGCAGATCGAGCAGGCTAAATATGTAATCCTGATTTTTCTTCAGATATTCTATATCTCCATTGTTCATATACCACTGGTAGTTAATCAAAACCCACCACATGGAGTAAGAACTTATTCCGTTCATATAATCGGGAAGTTTGGTGATGTCGCGAATTAGATCAAGGCTTTTAGGAACAACTTCATTATTCCCGAAAACGGAAAGTATTGTCATTACTTCAGGATGCATATCCCCAACCCAAACCAGGCGATCGCGTTTTATTCCGTCCCAAAGGTAATCCTGCATATTAAGCTGAACCGTGTAAGCTCCCGTTTGCCAGATCTGGTTTAATCGTTCATCGTTCGATTTAAAAGAACCCAGGTATGGAATATCCCTTAAAATGGAGATTGCCCGTACTTCTTTCAGTTTAAGTTCCCGGTCCGAATCCAGCAGCTCAATTTTAACAAACCGAAACCCGCTGTTCCCTGCTTCTATCTTCCCAAGCCAGGGTAATGAGATTTCAAATTCACGCATGGCGTGGTCGTTAGTTGCAGTGGAGCCGGATATACTGCTCATTGCCTCGCTAACAGATTCGCCCAGTGTTATTTTGACTTTGATGGGTTTCTGAACAGCAAAAATACCCGTAACTATCTGAACACCTCCCTGAATCTCCTTACCAAAATCAAGCAGGATAGATGTATTTGTTTTGTCGCCTCCTTTAAGCATGCATAAGTCTGTTGCGACTAAGTCGGCCTGACCGTTTCCATTCAATAAAAGCTTTTCGGCATTGAGGATATATTTATCCGACTGATCTGATTTCCAAAGAATCTTTACCGGTGTCAGATATTGCCTGCTTAATGCATTTTCCTTTTTAACAGGATTATTACCTCGCTTAGGATGACCATAGCACACGGCCATAGACAGCAGAAAAACAGCTACAAAACAATTGGCTGTCCTATGATTTATCAGTTTCATTTTAAGGTATGGATTTTGGGCAACAATCATTTCAATTTTATATTCAATTCGAGTATATTCCTGCCTGATGTATATTATTTTTTGATCTTGAATAAGAATCGGTTATGTCAACCTGTACCCAAAATGGAAACCAGATACACCATTCCTGTAAAATATAACGGGATAAAGAAACCCTTTTAATCCGGTACTTTTTTTTTCCTGTATTCATGACTGTAACAATTAACTATTGGACAAAAAATCCTTACTTATTCTAGTTCCAGGTAAATAATTCTTCTTCTTTCATCCTAAAAAAAAATCACGGAATTGAACTTCTCTTAAAAACCTGTTTATTATAGTCTCAAATTATACAATTGGGACTTGTTCAAGAAATGAGTAAAACAGAAAAGGAGAGAAATGACAACCAGAACTCTCCTTTTCTTTGTTTTACAGGCAGTACGTTTTTAACAAATCATATTTTGACTTCGTACTGTTTTATCAGAATTAAATTAAAAAATATTTGCTTTTCGGTATTCTGTATTTTTTCAGAATCAGTAAGTACCGGCTTATTTTTCAATAAGGAGTTTCTGAGTTGAAACATTCTGTCCTTCCTTAATGGTAACTATATACGTACCGTTTGTAAGACCTGAGATGTTAACCTCTGATGCATGTTCAACCGTTTTTACCCTGCGTCCGTCAATGGTACGGATAGTAACCTCTGCACTTTTAGCACCTTTGATCTTTAATACATCCTTAGCTGGATTTGGGTAAATAGTAAAAGGATTAGCCTTTATACTCTGAATACCAGCATTGATGAGAACCATTTTGCTATCGTTAGCTGCAGCCATATGAGCATCAATTTCAGCTTTATGTGCTGTCCATATTGCCTTTTTAGTAGGGAACCAGTTTAAGTCGCCTAATGGCAATCCTTCGATAGAACCGGTTAACAAAGCTGCATTGGTGTAAACTCCGTTGAATAAAGGCCAGGTTGAGTTAATTGAAGCGTCTCCGTCCGGATCCCAATGGTACTGTGTCCATTCTGATGCAGGTGGAAGATCGCCTGCCGGGTAGCCCATGGCATGAATCTTGGTAGCAGGGTTTGTCCATTTTACAAAATTGTCGGACATGGTGTAAATACGGGTATCAACCCAATTTGGATCCACATCGGTGGTTGTATTGCCATATTTCCACAACGGGAACTTTGCATCATTAGCGAACATAGCCGTTTCTCTGCAGATTCCTGCTGAATCTATTGGCCAAACGATAGGCATATAATAGATTTTTGTTTTGCCGTCAATAGCACCTTGAGCATTTAAGGCGTCAATCTGTGGATAAAATTTAGGATTGCGGTAATGCATGTTGTATTGAACAAACTGAAGTGTTGTCGAAACGCCTCCTGCTTTTAACGAAGCTACCTCCTCGGGAATAGTGTCAGCATAAATCATGCAAGGTTTTGGATAACCTGCATCTGCTCCAGGCATAGGCTGCCATGGGGTATTCCAGGGTTGGGTCTGCATATCAAACATCAGGTTGTTGGTCCAGTAGTATTCTTTTTCAAAATCCGACCAGTCGATCTGGCTTTTCTGTTCCACAAATGTATTGTGATCCCATTTGCTGAAATTATTGGTGAATTTGGTAAATCCGCTGGCATGCATGGTTGTACCCATACAAACAAAGGTATTGTTCTGAACCAGAAGCGTATCAAATCCTGATCCGGATGAATTATCTGTTACAAAAAAGTGCCCATCATTTGGATTGAGCTGATGTCCCATACGGTTACATAAATTATTCGTAAAGTAAGTTTTCGATCTAGCTCCTCCCAAAATTATGGCATTAGCACTTGAAGCGGGATCAATAACGCACCTGTCAATTACAGTTCTGGCATCATTAGCACTATTAGTTAGTAATGCTCCACCGATAACTCCGGTTAAATCAGCATTTACCAGGTAGATGTTCTTTAGTGTAATGTCGCCTAACGCATTAAACATATTACCAAAAGTAGCGCCACCGGCATCATCCCCGGTTTGAAGGGTAGCAGGTATGCCACCGGCTACGGCAGGTTCCTGGCCGATAATCTGGAGATGGTACCCATTATTTTCGATAATTGCATCTAATTGATACCATTCGCCAGCTTTAAGCTCGTAAATGGCATTACCGCCATGTGCTGCTATGGCCGCGTTAAGTGTTCCCACACCGGGTTCAACAACAATTTTCGTCTGAGCCATAAGCGTGCAGCTTAGAGCCAGAAAAATTGCTAAAAACAGAAAAGTAAACTTTTTCATGATTAAAGGGGTTTTAGTTAAAATTATTTGGGTTCTGGTTAGTATTAATTCAGTTACGCAATTTTGTGGGGTCCTCCTTTCTCCTAATTACCTGGATTAAATTTCATACATCTATTCTTAAATTTAGTGGGTAAATTCAAATTGTCGGCAGTCAGAAGTTTTCCTGAAAACTTTAAAATCCATGACGCTTGCACTTTGAACTGCTTTTACTCATCTTGAACCAGTGGTTCCATGGTAGAATTTTTTGTATCCTAATGGTACTTGCTTCGGTCTTCCGACTTCCAACTTCTGACTTCGGTCTTCCGGCTTCGGTCTTCCGACCCGCAAAAGCATCAGGTCCTTAAAATTCCTAATAGTACCATTCCTATTTGCCAGTAGTTTTATTCTGGTTAAACGAATACCGTACACCCAGGTCAGCCGTCCACCCGTACTTTTCCATATACGTTGGCCTGGAGTCTCCTCTTTTTCGGGTCGTTTCTGTGAAATTGGTGAGGTTGGCAATTTTTGCCAGTACTTCAAGCCCTTTCAGTTTCCCCGGCAATTTTTGCGTAATCTGCAGGTCCCAGCGGTTATAATACTCTTTTAAATCATCCATCTCCGCAAGTGTGTAATTTTTACTGGTAAATATTTTACCATTGTACTGATAGGATAGCCAGATGTTTAAGCCTTTATTGTTAAATCCCAGGGAAGCGTTAAAAATATCTCTCGGCTGGTTAAGCATAGGACCGGTAATTGTTGAATCAATTCGTTGTGGAACCGGACGCCCGCCTCCCGGGGGAACTACATTAACAATTTTCGTCCACGGGTATTGTGTCTGTGAATTGGTGTAGGTATAGTTGGCGTAAAGTGTAAAAAACTTAAACGGCTTAGGCAGGTACCAGAACGAGGTTTGTGCATCCACCTCAACACCTTTCAGGTAAATAGAGTACTGGTGATTCTCCGGCAGGGATACATTAACCAATGAAGCATCGGGGAATGGAGAAATGATAGGATCGCCTTTAATACGCTTGTAGCTTCGGTACCAGATTTTATCCTTTACCGTTTTGTAAAATCCACCCAGCGACACAAGTCCGATTTTCCCGGTATGCACGCTAAGCTGTGCTTCATAATTGGTCCATCGTTCCACTTTGATATCCGGCGCATTGGTAATATATGTGTATGGCTGAAATCCTGTATTATAAAACGTGTTAGGCGAAATGGTATTAAAATCGGGCCTGCCCAGCGTTTGTGTATAAGAAAAATGCGCGTAAACAGCTTTGCCCGGCTTTATCCTGAGCTGAATATAAGGCAGAAAAAAACGATCGCTTCGGGTGGCGGAGACTGAATCGCCGGGGGTTGTCTCGTACATAGGAGGAGACTGAGTGGGCTGCAATGCTTTAAATCCCTTCATGGTAGCACGGGTTTCTTCGTATCGTACTCCGGGAAGGAACATCACATATTTCCCGAAATTTATTTCAGTCATGATATACCCTGCCATGTATTTTTCAACGATATCCTGGTCGTTCAATATGGAGCCAGCTATATCCTGGTTAAATCCAATTTTTTCTTTCCCTCCAAAAAGATTCTGATATACCAATGATCCCTGGGGATAATAGAAATCTGATATTTCAGCCCACATATCCGTGATTGCATTCAGCTTGTCAAAATCATAGTAATATCCATAGTCATATTGATTGCCCAGGAAATTATCAACCTTAAAATCTCTCATTCCAAGAAGGGAGAGTTGTCCCTGTGCTCCGGTGGGAACAAGCCAGTCCAGTGAATCAGCAAGCATTGGTTTTGCAAACTGGTTGACAATCATGAATGCCCCTCCTGACTGAATATCCTGTTTGTGCTTTTTATTCCGGTATATCCCCCCTGCTTTAACATGCCCGGCAATAAAATCGCCAATTCTGTAAGGAACTTTTACATTTAAATAAGTAGAAAGGTTTTTGTCATCGTTACTGCCTTTGGATTGATTCATCCCACCCAATTCAGTAGGTTCTTCCGTTACGTCCCTGTCATTAAATAAACCTATTAAATCCTGGGGCCTCAATCTCCGCATATCAAGGCTGAAAACTGTTGTCGGATCAACTACAGGTACTTTACTAAAACCATACCCCCAGCTCCTTGATTGAGGATCATCAGTAATGCTTTGCGAATAGGCTACCCCATAATCCAGTTCCATATCCAGGAAATTCGCTTTGGTGTTCCCGCTTAAGGCCGTTTGCAGCATATTGTTATGCCAGTATGGATTATCACTAAAACCATAACTTACACTTCCGCTACCTGTTACTCCGTAGCCTTTTGATTGCGATTCCGATTCGTTTTTACTGTTTATATACATGCCGTATAGCTTTAATTTAGTGGATGACGCTACTTTGTAATCCAAGGCTAACATGGCCGACCTGCGGTATTTGGTGGAGTAAATATTATTTAAGGAAAACGAATTCAATAGAATATCTAAAGCGGCCGAAGAACCGTTATCCAATCCTGCGCTTAAGGTTTGTGTGCTTCGGTTCACCCTCTCGGCGCTTCCCGTAAAAATCACACCCAGTTTATCGTTCAGAAACCGGTTACTCACATTTCCCGCGAAATTGTAATTTCCATAGTAGTTATTCATGTTATTGTATCCCATCTGGGCCAACACACTGGTTTGAAAACCAGGGCCAGCTTCCATGGTGGTAATATTAACCGTGCCGGCAACCGAATTGGCCTCCATATCGGCGGTATTCGATTTATATACCTCAACGCCCTGCATCATATATTGTGATATCCCCGAAATATTGGTTTCGCGGCCTCCTCCTGTGGATGGCATAAGTACTCCATTAAGGGTTACAGCGGTATATTTTGATTCCAGTCCACGTATAACCAAACCATTTCCTTCGCCACCGCTCCTCGATACGGAGATCCCCGGTAGTCGGCCTATGGCTTCAACAGCATTGGCATCGGGGTTTGCCTGCAAACGGTCAGCAGCCACAACATTTTTAATTGTAGTCGAATTGATTTGTTTCTGGATTGCATTTTTTTGTCCTGCTACTTGTACCGTAATAACTACCCCTTCAATTTGCTGGGCAGTATTTTTAAAACTGACATTGATAGTTTGACCGGAGCCAACCTTTATTTCCTGCGTTTCAAAGCCTATAAAAGAAAACACCAGAATCTGTCCTTTTGAAACATTATTCAGCGTATACGCACCATTAACATCGGTGGTGGTGCCGTTCTGCGTACCTTTAATGTATACAGATACTCCAACCAGCGATTCGTTGGTGATTGAGTCAGTGACTTTACCGGCAATCTTTTTGGATGTAGTTACCTGGGCAGTAACACTGCACATCATCCCTGCAAAAAACATTATAAAGACTGTTTTGAGTATCCTTTTTAGCATTTTACTTTGGTTTAAGGTTTTCTTGATATTTTTATTGATTTTCGATGAGTCAAAAATAGGCTGTTCCGGTAGATATGACTTATAGATTCTGGTATTTTTTTTATGAATTTGTATCAATCTATACAATTCAACTATAAAGTGGAATAATGCTGTAATTTTATAAAATTCGTATAAAATTATATATCAGGCAATTATGCAATAATATGTTTTATTGCGATTTATGAATGGGAAAATCGCATAGAAATTATAGTATAGAAAAGTATGAATTGGTATTTGTGCTTAAATAAATGCAAATTTTGTCGACATTTTAAATAAACCGTGAAACTGTTTTCTTTAAGATTAATTACCCTGAAGTATTGTTATGAAGATCAAACAGGCACGGTTCGAATGACTTGTTTAAAACAAACTGCAAAATTTATACCCGATGCTGCATTAATAGGATAAATTCAGACTTTTATTGTTTCAAAAATGGGTAAAACACTGCAACATATTTCAACAACTTTAGCTCCGATAAATTATAAACCTGAAGGGCGTTAAGGCTTTAGGAAAGAATGCCAGGCTTAGTTTGTTATAATAAAACTCTGTGATCTTTGCGATATCTCTGTGCTCTTTGCATTAAAGACTTATAATTTCATTTCTTGAGAACCTATGTATTTTAGTCCATAGTGGTTTGGTCCTTCAAATAATCCTCCAGGAAGGATTAGTGAAAAATTGTATATGAAAATCCAACTCCAAAAGTTTCTTTGAATTGTATAATATCACTGAACTCTCCATGATTTTCGGCAACAATTGCTTTTTCATCATAAATAAGCATCGACGTTATGTTCAGGGAAATGTATTTATTTACTTTCATCAGGATATTGTTCTCCCAGCCTACAACAACTTTATCAGGTCTGTAGCCGTAATTACTGAAGATATCGAGTTTTGACATAAGGTTGATGTTTTTCATTATGTCTTTTTTGAAAATTAAATTTATTGAACTGCCGACTTGCCATAAAGCAGAATGATCACCATATATCCCGTATGCACCTTCTTTACGCTGAGTGAGCGAAGTGTCAGTTACTACAGTTAGCCGGGCTCCGATAGGTGAAAAAAGCACTGAAAAATAATCAGCAGGTTTATAGTTCATCCCCATAGATAGCTGAAAGTAAGCCGGAGCCATAAACCCTGAGATATGTACAGAGTCGTTCGGATATGCAAATCCCTCAGAGAATTGTGATTTAAACTCAAAAAAACCGGTGTAATCCCAGTGTTTCGAGGCAGAAAATCCAACTTTAGTAAAAAAATTTATTTTATCGTCGGTTTTCCGAAGTTGCCTGATACTTTGCATCCTGGCTACACCATATGCAATTCCCATATAATTGTTCAAAGTAAAATTCTTTTTTGAATAATCTTTGAAAACATTCAGAATGATATTGGATGAAAAAGAAGTTTTCTCTCCTCCTTTTACCCAATTATATAAGGCTGTTTGCGAAAATCCGATTGCTGATTCATATTTTGATTTCCAATAGGAAGTATCACTTTGAGGTTCAGCAGCTTTTACACAAAATGTCAGTAACACAAGCAATAGAGAAATAAAAGTCTTTTTCATGTGTTATTCTATATTTTATACGGGTCACATGGGATTACTCATTCCTTGCTTATTTTTTGATATTCGTAAGCAAAAGTTTTGCAACAATAATATTTTAAGTGGTGAGAAAATTTCTCATGACTATTTCATCAGCATGTTTGATAAAAATAGTATAAACTTCACCTGTTCTTCAACTAATGCACAGATCAATTTGTCCGGATTTTCAACCTTGTGCCTTTAACATTGATAAACAAACAATGTTAAGGGTTTTTGATTTTGATTTAAAAAAAGAAATTGACTCAGGAAAATACCTGAGCCAACTAACCTTCACCTAAACCATTGAGTTCAATTTCGCTATATATAGTTGCTATCCTTTTTTAATTCTGAAACTAAATCAGATTAATTGCATATTGCATAAGGTGTAAAAAAGAATAATTTTTTGTTTCATTTATCCTTTTAAACATTCTATGCTATTTCAGGCTTAATGATTGATTTTTTTTCGATGAACCAAAAATAGATGATTAAGCTACAGAAGCCTTTTTGATTTTGGTATTTTTCTTATGAATTTGTATCAATCTTCAGAAAACCAGATTGAAATCAGTTTATTACTCCCTAATATGTAATTTCACAAAAATCAGAATAACAATCAGTTAAAAAACAAATACGCTATATAATATTTTCTGAACGAAAAAACCCAGAAGAATTTAGGTGGAAATCTGGAAAACAGTTGTTCCCCTTGAAGGTTAAAATGGCAATGCTTCCGGTAGAGTCGCGACATACCGTGTAATTTACCGGATCAAGGCTTAACGGCATAAAATAATAATCAAAATTCAAGATCAATTATATAATCACTGCCCCTGAGAAAGCTGATACTGTTTTGGAGAGATCCCTTTCTCTTTTTTAAAGGCAACCGAATAATTCCCGGGAGTGCTGAATCCACACAAATCGCTGATCTCACCCAGGTTACGGACTCCCTGGTTCATCAGGTCAATTGATTTGTTGACGCGGTATTTTCGCAAATAATCATTCGGTGTAATTTTGGTGAGGCTTACAAATTTCCGGTAGAAACTCGATCGGCTCATGTTCATCACCTGCGCTAATTCTTCGATATAAAAGTTTGAATGAACATACTTATCCTTAATTACAATCTCCATTTTCTGCAGGAAATTGATATCGATCTGGTTTAGATTGGTTTTTTGGAGGTTGGGAGCAAGTCCGTTCTGAAAAGTCTTTTGTAGTTTCCTCCGCACCTTTATTAATCCATCAATCTGGCTCTTAAGTAATTTAAGATTAAACGGTTTAATCACATAGGCATCGGCACCATGTTTGTATCCTGAAACCTGGTCTTCAATATCTGATTTGGCAGTAAGCAATATAACCGGGATATGCGAAAGCATCGCATCTTCTTTTACATTCTGACACATGGTTATGCCATCAACCAATGGCATAGTAATGTCGGCAACAATTAAATCCGGCAATTGGCTTTTTGCCAAAGCTAATCCTTCTGCCCCGTTAAAAGCACAAACTACCTTGTAAAATTCGCCCAGACTTTCCCTGATAAAAGAATTAAGTTCAGTATCATCTTCTACGATCATAACTTTAACCGAACTTTCAACAATCCTTTCTTCCTTTAAATATTCCTGTTCGGGAAACACTATGCTTTCAACATTCCCGCTTTCTTTAACCCAGTCCTTGCTTTCGTATATTTCGGATGAAATGGGGATCACAAAGGAGAATGTAGAGCCTTTCCCTTCGCTGCTCTCTGCTTTAATTGCACCTTTGTGCAACTCAACCAAACGTTTTGTAAAATTTAAACCTATTCCGGAGCCTGAATAATCAGGCCCGGTTGAGATATTTCCCTCAACCCTTTTGTAGCGATCGAAAATTTCGGGGAGTTCATGCTCGGGTATTCCAATGCCATTATCCTTAACCTTAACTTCGATGTAATCAATTTCTCTACCTTGTAACGAAGTATTGATGGTATTGTATTCTGTTATTACTTTTTCCTGAGATTTGCGATCAACAATAACCTTGATAACACCTTGGTAATTAGTGAATTTTAGTGCATTTCCCAGTAAGTTGCTTAGTATTTTTTCATATTTATCACGATCTAATGGAATGATTAGGTCCTCGACCAGAAAAATAAACTCGATCCCGATGTTCTTGCTTTCGGCCAGGAATATGAACGGTTCAACATACAATCGGGTCAGACTTACTATGTCAGTGTCTTCAATATACAAGTTCAGTGTATCACTTTCCAGATTTTTAAACATGAGTAACTGATTAACCATCTTTAACAGCCGTTCCGTATTGTATTTAAGCCTGGTTAAAACGGGTGAATTTTTTAATTCAGCTAAGGGAACAGTAGGTAATTTCTCGGCGATGCCATAAATAAGTGTGAGAGGTGTCCTGATTTCATGTGATATATTTGTAAAAAACCTGATCTTCATTTCGTTGATCTCTTTTTCACGTGAATGTTCGTTGTGCTCAATTTCAAGTTCTTTTTTATACAACTTCGAGCGGAGAGTAATACGAAAAACAAATAACAAAGCAGCACTTACAGCAATTAAATAGAGTAAAAATGCCCACCATGTTGCCCATGGGGCTGCTACTATTTCGATAGTAAGTATAGCGGGCTGCTCCGACCATATCCCATTGTTATTCTGGGCCTTAACTTTAAAGGTATACGTGCCGGGGGCCAGGTTGGAAAAGCTGGCACGGGTTCTGTTTTGCTCATACACCCAATCCTTATTAAATCCTTCCAGAATATACGCGTATTTTAACTTGTTTGAAGCAATGTAATCAAAGCCAACAAAATCGATGCTGAAAACCGGGTATTTATGATTAAGTCTGATTTTGCGGGTATAGGCAAGGTTGGTTTCTAAAAGTTCTGTATCATCGCCGGGATATACTTTCTGGTTCGAGATATTCAATGATTTTAATACAATCTTTGGTGATTGCGCAGGTTCATCTCCCAGGGATTTAGGATTAAAATAAGTAAGTCCGTTATTCCCCCCGAAATAAATGGTACCATTTGCTTCCCTGAAGGTGGCACGCTGATGATATTGTTGATTTCCGGTTCCTTCATTGAGATAATAGTTTATGAATTTACTTTTTTTATCAAAATTAGATAAACCATAGGAGGTACTTAGCCAAAGTCGGTGGTTTTGGTCTTCGGTAATTCCTATTACATCGTTGCTCGGAAGTCCATCTTTGACCGTATAGTTCATTACAGTTTTGTTACGCAAATCATAACTGAATAACCCGTATCTAAAACATCCTATCCACACAGTACCAAATTCATCCTTGAATATGGTGGTAGCTTCGCTGGTTTTATTTGATTCTGCCTTAGATTTATCTGTTAACGAAATAACAAAATCAGTAGCACTTTTATACTCGTAAACGCCCTTTCCATAGGCGTTTACTATAAAATTACCATTTCCGACCGGAATGATCTGGTTGATATTGTTTCCCATCTTTTTAATATGAGCCTGGTAAGTTCCGTTTAAGCCGAACTTAATAATCCCGTTGGAACCGGTTCCGGCCAGTATAATTCCATCGCTTGTTTCAGCGAAAACATTATAGCCTACGCTGTATTGTAAATAGCTTTGATCGTTAGACATATTAAACGGCAGATGAACCAGGCTGATTTTCCTGCTGACTGTATTCAGGATATACAGGTTTTCTTCTGTGCCGATCCACAATTTATTCTGTGAATCCAGAAACATAGCTTGCACATGATTGCATGAAAACGAACCGCTTTGCCGGGTCAGATTTTCAATTTTCCTGGTTTTTTTATTGTAAATAACCAGGCCATAATTCCTGGTACCCAGGTAAAGAAGATCCTTGTTATCGGAAACGATACAATTGACAAACTTTTTGGCAATATACTTATTCAAAACATTATCAAAATTGAAATTTTTTCGCTGCTCAAATGAAACATCAATTCCGGATTCGAAAGTTCCAACCCAGACATTGTTACTCCGGTCCACAAAAATTGTGCGGATAAAGGATGAACTAATGTTATTTATATTGTCTTTGTTATATTGTTGGATTTGACCGGACTTTGTATCATAAATAAACAATCCGTCTGTTTTGGAGCCTATCCAAACTACGCCCTTATTAATTTCAATACTTGTGATTTCAATGTTCAGAAGTGTATGTATCGCAGCAGGAAGTTCACTGGCAGATAAAAATTTACGACGGTCAATGTCAAAGATCTGAATTCCGTTATTTGATCCTACCCAAAGGTTATTTCCAATAATTTTGCCACAATTCAACCGCTTTGAGCCCGGTTTATTTTGTTCAAAATTCAGCTCATATTTTGTCAGTTTGTTTAGTTCCGGATTATATAGGAATAAATAATTCTGATTATCAGGCAAACACCATATGCCATTATCCTTATCGGCTATCAATTGATTGATCAATATATCTTTTGGGATTTTTTCAAGACGGATCATCGAATTCTTTTGAGAATTGTAATATTCAAGTCCTGAAAAAGCCGGTGCCCCATAAATAACATTTCCCCATACCGTTAAAGAAGCATAGCTTGTTTTGTTTGAACCCACCCGCTGCATCTTTTCTTTTTCAATATCATATTTATTTAAACCGTTATTCGTCCCGATAAAAAGTTGTTTATCTTTAACAGCCAGGCTGGTAATAAAATCATTATATAAAGAGTTAGTGTCTTTATCATTAAAGAAAAAATGTTCAAAAGAATTTCCATCAAAACGATCAATCCCCCTGGCTGTACCTACCCAAATAAAGCCCAGATTGTCTTCACAAAAAGATGAAACAGATAGATTCGACAATCCCCCCTCAAGTCCAATGTTATTAAAACTCTGTGGGTGAAGTTTATCAGCCTGCCCGAAGAGATTACATTGAAAGATTAGAAAAACCGGGATAAAGAGTATTATCCTGAAATTGGGGAATTGACTGTGCATGAAAAAAAAGAATCAATTTTCGGTTCAAAGATAAATTAATTCAGATACAAAACAAGCAACAAAAGTTCTTGCCTGTTTAAAGTTCAAAAAAACAGGAGCTTCGCTCAGGCGTCTTTACCTTTATGTCTTGATTTTACAAAAAACTCACTTTTTTATTCAAAGATAATGGCATAAAAACCTGTACATGGAATATGTAATGATATTTCTCAATACTGAGCCTAAATCATCAACCTGAATTCACTCGGGGTTTTTCCTGTTTTATTCTTGAATAAACGTGAAAAATAAAATGTGGATTCAAATCCCAGCTCATATGCAATCTCTTTCACTGGCATATGTGACATAAGCAGCATATCTTCGGCTTTTTTAATCCGAAGCTGAAGGTGGTATTGTAACGGCGACATGCCGGTATATTTTTTAAACATAGTACGAAAATAGGAATACCCGGTATTTAACTCACTCGCCAGGTGACGTGCATCAATATTGGAATTCAGATTATCGCGCAGTATAAAACAAGCCTGCTGAATTCTCTTTTCGATATCCTTACCCTCAAATTCCCTGTTTTTAACAACTGAAATTATTAGTCCGATATATGTAATGATCAGCCCAGTGCAAATTTGCTGATATCCCACTTTCTCAGAAGAAGCGTTTTCAAACAGCATTAAAAATATATCATGAAGCTCCTTGCGAAAATCAACCTTAATGATCGGATTTTCTTTTCTGAAAAATTCGGGTTTCAGAAATGTTTCAGCCAGGGGTCCGTTAAAACCAATATAATGTTCCTTCCAGCCGGTTCTTTTTAATGGCCTGTACCTGTGCCATTCGCCAGGAAAAAGAACCAATATAGTCCCTGGTGTAATCCGAAAGGAACCATGCTTGTTTTCAAATATCCCAAATCCTTCAGTAATGTAATTTATCTGGTATTCATGAAGCACCCTGCCTTTACTCCAGTCAAACATATATCCCGAAGGGTGGCCCGAAGGCGGATAGTCAGAATCTTTTCCTATACCGGCTTTCCCCACTGTATTCAGATAGAGCCCCCATTCTTTATCCTGCTCTGATGCAGTAATATATTTGAATCTGGTTGTCATTTCTTTTGTGTCATTATGTGCAAATATAAAAACATTTTGCCTATTGCTGTTTTTGCTTTGCAAAACTACTTTTGTTTAAAATGAGCCGGCAGGAAGACAAGATTCATAATCAAACTAAAACTAAGCATACAAAAAAATGAAACAGGATGTTATTGCCATTTTCGACATTGGGAAAACCAATAAGAAAGTACTTCTTTTCGACAAACATTTAAAATTGCTATCCCAGAAAGAGCAGAAAATTGCTGAAATTATGGATGAAGACGGCTTTTCATGTGATGACCTGCCCTTAGTCGAAGCATGGATTTCAGAAGAAATCAGGCAGCTTTCAGTGAGTAAGGAATACAGTCTAAAGGCTGTTAATTTTGCAACTTACGGGGCTACACTGATTTACCTGGATAAAGAAGGTAATCGGCTGACACCGGCATATAACTATCTTAAACCTATGCCCGAGGATGTTTTAGATGGTTTTTACCGGAAATATGACGGCATCGAAGAGTTCAGCAGGAAAACCGCTTCACCGGCTTTGGGTATGCTCAATTCGGGCCTGCAGATTCTTTGGCTTAAAAAACACAAACCGGAAGTCTACAACCGGGTAAGTAGTATTCTGCATCTGCCGCAATATTTTTACTTCCTGGTAAGTAAACAAATTACGTCGGAGCTAACCTCAATCGGTTGCCATACCGCCATGTGGGATTTCGACAACAATTGCTATCATGCCTGGCTCGAAAATGAGAAGATTCTGCTGCCTGTGCCTGCTGCCAACGACGAAGCCACAGAACTGATCGTAAATGACCAGAAAATTCAGGTCGGCATTGGTATTCACGACAGCTCCTCATCGTTGGTTCCTTATTTGAAGGGTAGTCCGAAGCCTTTTATTCTGATCTCAACAGGCACCTGGTGTATATTTATGAATCCGTTTAACGATGAGCCTTTAACTGCCGAACAACTCGGTAAAGATTCGCTCTGTTATATAAGTACACGACAGAAACAGGTAAAATCTTCGCGCCTTTTTATGGGTCATATCCACGATGTGAATTCACAGCGAATTGCTGATCATTTTGGCAAAAACAGCGATTATTATAAAAGTGTTGAAGCAAATGAAGTATTCATAAATGATCGGCTTTGCAAGCGTATTTTTTTCAAAGACAGCCTGAGTGACGATTATATTGATTTGTCCGTTGATTTATCAGCATTTAATTCTGCTGAAGAAGCCTATCACCAGTTGGTTATTGATATTACTAATCTTGCTTTGGATTCGTTGAAACTGGTAATTCCTGAAAACGACACTACTACATCAGTATATGTAACCGGCGGATTTGCACGCAACATTTTATTTTTAAGGTTACTTGCCTCGCTGCTTCCTGGCAAAACAATATATACTTCGGAAGTTGACAATGCAACAGCCTTTGGTGCAGCTATGACTATCTGGAATAAAGCATTCACCGGCACGGAACCCATCCTGGACCTGGGATTGAAGAAAATAGAGGCTTTTAAATAATAGGCTCTGTCACGAATTGAATGGAAATGGTTTTAAAAAGGTCGGAAGTACGAAGTCGGAAGACCGAAGAAAGTGCCAATTTGAGATTTTTCCCTATCAAAGGTAAAATTTATGAAGAAAGGCACGGTCAACAAATTCCTGATTTCACAGATAAATGAGTTTTCATGTAAACATCCGTCTTCCGTCTTCCGACTTCCGACAAAATAAATATCCCCAACCCTCTATATTATCAGCAGAACCAACTAATTCAGTAAAATCAATACAATCATGAACGAAAGACTTGATACGCAACTTATGCACCCCCGCGACCAGATAGCCATCATAATCAGCCGGATATACCAACGTGGGTTAACTACAACCTCAGGTGGGAATATTTCAATGATTGATGATAACGGAGATGTGTGGGTAACACCATCAGCTGTGGACAAAGGTTCCCTGAAGCCTTCGGACATCATGTGTGTAAAAAGCGATGGAACCATCGTAGGTCCGCATAAACCATCATCGGAATACCCCTTTCATATAGCAATATACAAAAGCCGGCCTGATATAAAAGCAGTAATACATGCACATCCTCCGGCATTAGTTTCATTCAGTATTGTTCGCCAAATTCCTGATACAAATGTAATTGTGCAGGCAAAAAAAATATGCGGACCTATAGGGTATGCGACCTATGAATTACCGGGAAGCTTTGCCCTGGGCGTAAAAATAGCCGACGAATTTAAAAAAGGCTTCGATGCCATTATAATGGAAAACCATGGCACTGTGCTTGGCGGCATCGACCTGGTAGATGCTTTTCAGCGGTTCGAAACATTGGAGTTCTGTGCACGCACTATTTTGTATGGCACTTCTCTCGGCGAAGTGCAGTATTTAACCGATGATCAGATAGCTGAGTTCGATAACCAGGTGCCAATGCTAATGCCTGAAATGGATTCTGTTTCTTATCCTTCGGACGAGCGTGAAAAGCGCCTCGAGATCTGTAACATCGTACACCGTGCCTGCGACCATGGATTAATGCTCAGTTCGTATGGAACCGTATCAACCCGCTGGAGGGATAACGACTTCCTGATAACCCCTACCAACGTGCCGCGATGGGATTTGCACCAAAATGATATAGTTCAGATCAAAGACGGGAAAAGAGAGCCTGGTAAAGTACCAAGCCGTTCTTCGTGGTTGCACCAGGAGATTTATAAGCGAAACCCGGGTATAAATTCTATAATACTTACCCAGTCGCCATATTTAATGGCATTTGGTGTATCAAACAGTGTTATTGACGTAAGGACAATCCCCGAAAGCTGGATCTTTTTACAGGATGTAGCCACATTGCCTTTTGGCGCTCATTTCCGGAAAACCACACATATTCCTGAACTGTTAACGTTACAGAATCCTGCAATCATTGTAAGCAAAGATTCGGTGGTTATAACCGGGGACAAGCTTCTTCAGACATTCGACCGGCTGGAAGTAGCCGAATTCAGCGCAAAATCAATAGTGTTAAGTGCACATTTTGGGAAAATGGTACCTATAAATGATGCACAGGTGGAAGAGCTGCGTGCAGCGTTTCTAAAATAAATGGAGTTTTAGTCAAACGAACAAAAACCTTTACCGTTGTGTGCATTAATTAAAAGCGGATTCAACGTAGCTTACACGAGTAAATGATCGTTCGTTCTGGCACGGTACCCTCAAAACATTTCAATGGCCAGCGATACATTCTCTACTCTCAAAACTTTGCAGGGCCACATTTTATTTCTTTTACTTGATTATTCTCAAATAAACACCTTTCCCCTGATATATAAAATATCAGAAAAATTGATTTGTTCCACTCGGTATTATGTCTTACCAAATATCAAAGCTTTTTGAAATCCACCCTGATCGCCGTTGGTGAAATCAATAAAGATGAAGTCAACACCGGCATTAGCGGGCATTTGAAGATTTCTGCGTGCACTTATAGGATCGGAAGGGTGGTAATAACCGTTTTTAGATTCGCACCAATAGTAATAGTTACATTCGAACGCCGGACTTTCAGTGTTTTCGTTTATCATTTCCTGAACCATTTTTGCAGTTTACTGCTTTTCAACCGTATATATGGATGCCAAAGCCAATAGAATACTCCTACATATTTATCAGATTTATAATCACGTGCTTCTAAATGTGCAGGCAGTGTTCGGCCCAACCCGTCGGTAGGTACCCAATTATCGCTGAATGCTTTTGATGGTATAGAATTCTGGCTGAAAATCTGATTGGTCGTTAACACCAGAAGTATTCCCCAAAGAAAAATCACTCAATTTTTCAGTCTGTTATGCACTTTATTGATATTTTATTCTGCCTAATTCTTTAGTTAGTTCCGTACAACCTCAATTTCTGCAAGTTGCATGGCGTATTTCTCAAAATACCTGGTTTTTCTAAGCTTTGTGGCCACTACCTTAATATAACGAACAGACTGAGTTTTAAGGGTGAAACTTTCAGGGCCGGTTATATCTTTTGGTTTTTGCTCACTTGCATCGACATTGGAAGCAGGAGGATAATAATTCTCCTTTTCTGCTATTGTTTTCCATTGCTCACCATCGGTTGAAACTAAAATTGTGAATGAATATGGAAACCCATCGAACGACTGGTCGATTTCGCCCGAATTAACAAAAGGCTCGGTACAATGGGTATGTTGCCATGCATCGCCATGATCAAGTGGCCAAAGGTCGATCCGTTTTATTTCAGCCAACTCGCCCAGGTCGATTTGTACCCATTCCGTATTATCAGGTTTCTCATGCAGGTTGCTTGTCCAACCCCGGTTTCCGGCGCGGGTATTAATTCGTGTTCCATCGGTGAGCTTATTAGCCGACCAATTGGGTATCTGGTTAGTTAATACCGCAGTAGTCTTGCTCAGTCTGGCCATTTCTGAAAATTTATTGGCATCCATCAGTCCGTTGCTTTCGAATGGCTGAAAATCAGATGATGTAATCACTTTTTTGTATAAAGCGGCGTTCCAGTACGGCAATGAATCTGGCTGTTGCTCAATTGCGGATATCCTGTATTTCATTCCGGGTTTTGTTTCAAAACAAGCCAACTCACCTGAATAGGTATTTTCAATTTTCGTTTGAATTACCTGTTCATTTATGTCTTTCACTATCACCTTACTTCCTTTCCAAGGATTCAGTATTTTGCATATTTTCCCTTTTTCACTATAAATAGTTAGTGGTTGAACAACGCCATTCTTTTTTGAAGCATTCACCAGGAAAGCTCCAACAGTTCTTAATTGGACGAAATCTGCAGCAGGTAGATCCCAACAGGGGAATAAACGGATAAATCCTTCATGGCTTTGGATCAGCATACTGTTTACCGATTCAATAATAGCAGTGTTTTCAGTATTACTTCCCCCGCTTTTAAAATTGCTTACTCCCAGGTCGTTATAATAGTATTTGAGCCTTTCCAGAATTTCTGGTGGATGATGAGCCAAACGGGCTGCAATCGAAAAAATCTGGGTTGGGTTGTTCAACCACTCCACATAATATTGTGGTTTAATTATCAAGGTATTCCTCGCCGTATTCAGTAATTCCCGGTTTGATTCCATTCCAACCTGCTCGGCCGGGAAGACCGGATAAAGAATCCAATCCTGTTCAGTAAGTAAAGGATTTAACGATTCTTCGCTCCAGGCAAACACTTTTCTTCCGTAAGCAAAGCTTTTAGGATAATCACTCATATGCGACAAAAAATCAGACCACAACATGATATCTTTTTCATTTTTGCCGATATTATAGCCATTTGCATTCAATTCGTTTGTAATGTCAATCATAGCTTTATAAAACCGTTTCAGAAAAGCAATTCCGGTAATTCCGTTAAATTTATCTTTATCAGCTCCTTCCATGGGTGCACTGTTAACCACAACATACCTGTAGTTTCCATTTGGAAGTGATTCTCTGTTTTTTTGCAGATCGAAATCCCAATAATTGGCTACATCTTTCAGAAATGAGTAATTGCTTTTCATCCATTCCATGTCAAAAGTATAATACCAATGATTAATCTGATTCAATGCTGCTTCGATAGCATGGGTGCGCTGGCCGATGGTTTGAGCTTCATTCAAATGACCAGGGGCAGTTGCCACAAAGAAGACTGTACCGGGAACGCCTAATTTCTGTGCATGGCGGAGGCTGAAGATATTTGCCTCATTTACAGTCCGGTCGTATGTCTCTGTAAGTTCTATCCGGTTTGAAGAAAAGGCACCATAATAGACTGCCTGATTGTTGTAATTCCAGTGGTAATCACCTCCCCAGGGAACTTCATCATTTATTGGCCAGCCGTTGCATCCGGCAGGCCATTGGCCTGGTTTGTTGGCACATGCAAACACATACAATGCACCGTAATAGACCCGCTCAACCAGTAATTCTTCTTTTAAATCAATGTATGATTTGTTCCAATATTCCTTCCACCAGTCGTGGTGGTTGCTAATAAGCTTTTCAACAAATGAAGGATCCAGGGTACTCAGTTCTTTTAAAACAGGAGGCAGTGGATTGGCAGGATTCATTGTTACCGGGATGCCTGTGGAATGGACTTTTGTGACAATATATCGTTTTTCGCCCGGCAAAAGGCCGACTGTTGAAGTCACTCTTACCTCCCCATCCCCTGCTTTGTAACTCCAATTGCTTTTTACGGAAATACGACCGGGCTTCCCTAATATCCGTGTTCCGATTGCAGCCCACATTCTGAATTCCCGGCTTCCATAGTCATCATGTGTCGGTGGAGAATTTGTTTTGCGGGTTACCCACATCACCTGTTGACCGTTACTGCTTTTTCCTGCCTGAATTTCAAATGGATTGGTCGGGATGCGGTACTGATCAGTACTGGTTTCGACGATCATATCTACAATTTGTTTTCCCGTATTTGTTACTTCCTGAATAAGGTAATTATCGGCCGGATGCGGTGTAACTGAACGGACAGTGACTGATGAAATTCCTTTGGTCATAGTCGTAAGAACTTCTGCAAGCCGGAGATTCTGGGTTTGATTAAAGGAACTGCCTTCCAGAGTGGGAAAACTTATCTTCAGCCTGCCAGGAAGCACATTGGCACTTTGCCAGCCATCGTTTTCCGGCTCATTGCATTTATCGCGCCAGAAATCTGTTTTACCCAGGTAGAATGTAAGACTGTTGGATGTGCTCCCTGTAGTAATCATCAGGCATCCATTTCCCATAACCGGTGAATGATCCATGGTAAAAAAGCCGTTTTCTGCATTTTTCGGGCTATTCACTGTTATGTTGCAGCGGTCAAGGATTGATTCGACAGTACTTTTTTGACTGAAGGCGACAGTAATAAAGATGGGGCTGATAATTAAGCAAAGCAGCACAAACGTCCTGCCGCTTAATCCGTAGGATATAAATAATCTGGCGAAAAAGAATCTACTCATTATTCAGAATTTTAAAAAAAACATCAACGAAAGTTAGAAATCTGTGCTGGTTTGTGAAACTTAGCTCAGCGCCCCCACCGAAGGTAATCTCTGGTAAAAATAGCGAATTATTCGCAAAGCTCATGAGGTTACCAGGCAATATTGAAGGGGTGTATAGCTACATTAATTTAAATATTAATACAACCTTTCTGTGAGCCATATAATATATTAGTTGTAGAAAAAAATCTATCCGTAACCTACTGTTTATTTGTCATCAACATGTTGTATTGTTGTACCATCCTTGTTATTTGATGTACGGCCATAATTACGACATCCTGTAAAAAAGTGGCTGTTTTTAAAGTATCAATACTAAAAAAACAGCCACCTCATTTCAATCCATTATACTTTCTCCGGTATTTAATACAGTATGGAACCGAATCAGTATTTCCATCTCAGAATCCTATTTTACAATGACTTTAGTCACTTGGGTTTTATTTGTTCCCTGAACTCTGACAAAATAAACACCACTTAACAACCGGTTTGAAATCTCAAGTTTTTCGCCGCCATAAGCTTTCCTGGAAACAACTGGTTTTCCCAGAACATCGGTCAGGTAAACGTTTTGTAAGCCGCTCAAGCCATTCAGGTCCACAACAAGTGCAGAACCTGATTGATAAACCCTGATTGCTGAGTGCTGATTTTCCTTTAAAGCTGTATTGTCAACAGGTGTAACTTCGTTTGAAATCGCGCTTTCGATGCTGTTTCCAACCAGGTTTGTGGCAACAACGGTAAAAGTATAAGCGGTTCCATTGTCTAATCCTGTTAAAACTAACGGACTGGCAGTTCCGGTTTGTGAGAAATTGCCCGGAGTCGAATTTACAGTGTAGCTGAGTACTTCCGAACCACCATTAACCACCGGTGCTGTAAACGCTACCAAAGCTTCCATATTACGTGCAGCAGCAATTACGTCTGTTGGTGCATCGGGAACTGTGGCAGGAGTTACTGAATTTGACACTTCACTTGGTAAACTATTGCCTAATTCGTTGGTGGCAACTACTGTAAATGTATAAGCTGTGCCGTTGGCTAATCGTATTACAACCAAAGGGCTTGTAGTTCCAGTTTGTTTAAAGTTGCCCGGGCTCGAAGTTACAGTGTATCCGGTAATAGCAATTCCGCCATCATACAGCGGTGCCGAAAAAGAAACGCTAGCTTGTTTATTTCCTGCAACAGCCGAAACAGTAGTTGGTGCATCAGGTACATTTGACTGCACTTTTATATTCACGCTGTAAAGTCTGAAATCAGCGGTCCTTTGAGCTACAGCCACCTTACCCAAAACTGCAACTTCCATAGCTGTGAAGGTTCCTTCAACCTGCATAGCAGCATTATAAACGGTACCCGAAGTATAGTTTGCGCCGGTTAGACCGCCGAGGTTAATCCGGATATAAGGAGCATCATTATAAAACACATAAACTGATGATCCATAATCTTCCACCCTTAATGTTCCTCTGTTTCTCAGGCTTGCTACTCCGTATGGTTTAGAAACTGAAATCCGTGTTACCGGTGTTGAACTGCCATTTATAGCGCCTGTAAATTGAACTGTCATTGAGGAGCCATCGACATTTGGATAGAAGGCTATACCTTCCCTGTTGTATCCCGGATCACCGGATGCAGGTTCCTGGATGTCTTCAATATTTGTTGCTGCAACTCTGATTACAACCCCGCCCTGGCTGCCGCCTGTAGAGTAATCAATATCTGATTCCATAACATAGGGCGAAGCATATGAACTTTTTGAACACATGACACGTTTAGCGGACCATTCAAACTGCAAATAACCGGCGGCTATATCCGCTGCGGTAAAAGCGTTTGCAAGAAGAGTTTCCCACTGATCGTAAAATTTTGTGTTGTCCCAAACTGTATTGAATGCCTGGCTGTACTTTGTTACAAAATTAGTTGCAGGACGATTATCCCATGGAACAGCGGTCTTTATAAGCGCACTGTAAAGCCTGAATGCCGAATTCCGTTGAGCAATAGCAACCCTGCCTGAAACGGCAACCTCCATGCCTGAAAAAGTTCCGGCAACCTGCATATCTGAATCGTAAACTGTACCTGAAGTGTATATGCCGTCAATTAAGTTTGTGAGATCAATTCTGCATAAAGGCGCGTTATTATAAAACACATAGATTGACGTTCCAAAATCTTCTATTCTTAATAATGCGCGGTCTCTAAAACTTGCAATATCAACTGGTTTCGGAACTGAAATCCGTGTAACCGGTGTAGCATTTGCAACATAAATGCCGGTAAACTGCACAATCATTTTAGAGCCATCATCGGTTGGATAGAAAGCGATACCTTCGCTGTTAAAACCGGGATCACCTAAGGCAGGTTCCTGTATAATTTCATTATTACTTGCTGGCGCAACTCTTATAACCACACCGGCACGGCTGCTGACTTCCGCCGGGTATTCAATTTCAGTTTCGAGAGTATAAGGCGAAGCATATACGTTTTTAGAGCACATAACACGTTTAGCGGTCCATTCAAACTGCAAGTAACCGGCGGCGATATCCGCTGCGGTAAAAGCGTTGGCATCAATAGTTTCCCATTGACCATAAAATTTCGCATTATCCCAGCTTGTATTGAATACCTGACTATAAATCGGCGTAAATGTTGCAGCTGGTCGACTATCCCAAGTTGGATTTGTAGTTGCTGGCACTAAGCATACATTATCAATAAAGACAGTTACATCGCCAGGTGTAGTAACAGCTTCGAGCCGAATAGTATGATAACCTGCGGTAATGGCAAAACTACTGGTACTCAAGCTACTATAACTACCCGTTGTAGATGGCGTTAATGTTTCTACTAAGTTTCCGTCAATTGTTACCTGTACAGGCAGTGGAGAAGCATTTCCTGATCGTTGTGCTCCCTGAAAATATAGTTTATAATTACCTGCCGTTAAATATACGACCTGGGAAATTGCTGAACCTGCCCCTTGAAAATGCACACACTGACTTCCATAAATGGCAGCTGGTGGTCCATAAGAACTTGAATTGTTTGAAATTGCAGCTCCACCTTCGAATAGCCATGTACCACCTGTGGGTCTTAATACAAAATTTGAACCACCAGCCACATCTGGAGTCTCAAAACTTGAGTTTAACAAGGTAGTAGGCAAAGCTGACTCTAAAACTAATTGAACATTGTCAAAAAAAACAGTAAAATCGCTCCCTTGTGCTGATAATTGAATTTTATGAATACCTGCAGTTATAACAAAACTTGGAGTAGCTAAGATTGAGTATCCAGTTTGTGAATTAGCTGTCAATGTGCCAACTACCGTTCCATCACAAGTTACCGTTATTGGTATATTAATAGCATTTCCAGCCCTTTGAGCAGCCGATAAAATAAGCACATAATTACCTGCATCTAAATTGATATTTTGATAAATGGCACCTCCATTTTGAAATGCACCACATTGTACTCTATCTGTTGCATCTGGCTGTCCGTACGCACAACCATTTTTCATAATAAAGCTATTATTATCAAACACCCAACCTGATGTAACAGGGGTCTTTAAAACTCCAGGCAAACCAACATTACCTTCTGTAGCATCTGGTGTTTCGAAACTTCCATTACATACTCCAGGAATGCCATTGTCGTCAAGCGAAGGTATTTTCCAATAGGCTAATGCAATTTTTCTTCCTATATTGTTTTTTAATGATCCTTCCTGAGCATCATAAATTATTCCAAGTGTATTATCATCAATTTTTGCAACAGATGGCATCCCAATTGCTCCAATCGCCCAACCATTTTTAGTGGTTGAGGGGTCTGTTATTAATGCCGAGTTTTTAGGATTCCATGAATTAGGGTCTTTACTCCAATAAACAATATTACACTCAGTGTAAGTATAATTCATGCTAAATTGGTTGGTAAATAAAAAATACCATTTTGTCTTTTCGTCGTAGTAGATGGTAGCATTTTCGGGTGAAGTATTCCCTGTTTTATCTAGTATCAGATAATCAAAATCCCAACCGTTTATGTCGGGAGTTTCATCCCATTTATGAATTCCATCCAATTTATTACTTCTCGCAATATGAGTTTGCCCACCACGGGTTACAAACATCATATAACGTTTATTATTAACAGGATCAACTTTCCAAAGTGGGTTTTCAATCACCGAACCAGGTGAACAAGTTGCAGGTTTCTGCCAAAGAGCAACAGCCTTTGCGTTGCCGGTTAATCTGTTTAGTTGTTGCCACTCGCCCTCAATACCGGTTATGCCTTTTGTAAGTGCTTTGGCAACTAAGGTTGAATAATAATAACCTGGTGTACCTACATCAGTGCCACTCGGAGATGAACCTTCAGCACCTAAATAAAATAAATACCAATAATCCTCATCTATGCTAAAATATGCCCACGGTGATGAGGCAGAGCCAAAATCCTTATATACATCGCCATTAGAAGCAGGATCTGTATCGTAACCGCACCAGAGTTTTACACCTAACTTTTCCCATGTTATCAAATCGGTACTTTTAGCCAACATTGCCCGCCATAAATGACGCTCAGGGTCGTTAAGATTACAGACACCAGTGTGGTGAGCGGCACCATCATAAAATAAATAATATGTATTTCCAACTTTATTTACGATTCCCTCTCTAATGCCATTACCATCCCACTCAAAATACTTTTCACCTTCTTTGCTTGGCGATAATACAATGCCATAATCCTCAGCCGGCATGCGATAAGTAGCCATATCAGCTCGTGAACTGTTTACTTGAGCCTTCAACCCAAAAATAACTGTAAACATGAACATCCAAAACAATAGTAATTTCTTCTTCATTTTTTTGAAGTTTTAAATTTAATTTATTATTTAATTTGAAAATCTGCCGGAGTGCGTACTCCGGCAAGCTTTTTCACTAGCGTTTATATTATTCTTTATTCAACTATCAATTTTTGAGTCGCGAACGTAACATCTCCCTGTACTTTTACAAAGTAAACACCAGTGGACACGGATAAATTAATCGTTTTCTTCCCACTATAATTTTCATTATCCGAATAAATGATTTTTCCTTCAGTATCCAGAATTTGAATACTCTTTGCTTCGTGATTTTGAACATCAATTGTAATCCTGTTTTTTGCGGGATTGGGCCATATCCCAAACGTTTCTTCGGAAACCTTACTGAAAGGAGAGAGACTACTGAAAAAATCATTGACAACTATTTGATACTTGCCAGATCCGACAGACCACACCTGAAAATCGCCTTCTGTTCTGAGATATTTAAGTCCCGAAATCGTATCTTTAAGAGTATTATCCCAAAGTATGGTTGATCCTTCGGTTATCTTTACAGCATCTTTCTTACCCATTGTGGGGATGTAAAGTATTCCGGAAGTGTTTGACGGTATGGTTATATCCCATGAAAGTTCCCCGTTTTTCTTCTTCCAACTTGACCTAATAGCACCTTTTACAGAATAAACAATACCAGAGGCACTATCAAGCTGCGTGGTAACATCGGGTTTGAATTGAATTTCGCTATACCCTGGCTTTAAAGGCTTAATTCCAGCAACATAATGAAATAACCATGTAGATACAGAACCGCCTAAAAAAATATGGTTTTTCGATAAATTCTGATTGTCCCAGTGTTCCCAAAAAGTACCGGGAGCATCAGTGGTATTAAGCATATAGCCCCAACTTGGATATGTTTTTCGTGCGGCTAGCTTGTAGGCTAAGTCATTTAATCCATTATCCCCTAAAGCACGCATTAAAGCATAAGTACCCAAACAGCCGGTCTTTAACTGAACATCACCGTTATGATTAACATCAGAGGCAAAGCCATTTATCACGGCAGTATAAGAAGCCAGGGGAACTATTCCAAATTCTATCGCTAAGGCGTTACCGGTTTGTTTATTATTGTCGTAATAACTGGTTTTTAAAAATTGGCTGTTTATCGCAATTTTAATGTTATTGGCTAAAGCAGAATAGTTATTATAATCAGAAGTAACGCCTAAGGTCTGGGCCATTTTTGCCAAAAGATTTGCACAGCGATAGTAGTAAAGCGATCCCATGAAATTTTTGGATGGTTTCAAATTATCGCCATTACCTCCAACAGGGTTCCATTCATTAAACTGGAATGCCGTCATTAACGACCCACTTTCACTTAATCCTTCTATATCCGGTTCAAATAAAAAATTATTATTCGCATCCAAACCTTTATACCATTCAACAAAGCGTTTACAACGCGGATACATTTTAGATAAGAATACTGAGTCACCGGTCATTGTATAGTAGTCCCAGGGGACAGAAACAACAGCAGATCCCCAAATAACATCATCGCCTCCACCACCTGATGGAATAATACAAAGGGCACCTCCATGTCCAATTATTTCGTTTACTAACATATCATTCATCCATTTTTCGTAAAATGAATTGGCATCGAAATAAGTCATCGCAGCTTCCGAAGTAACCATAGCATCGGCGAGCCAACCTGCACGTTCTGCCCTCTGGTTGCAGTCGGTCGGCAATCCCATTAAATTATCAAGTTGAGTTAATTTATACGCTTTACAGATATTATTAAGGTCGGGATTTGAACAACTAAATTCATTAACAGTATTGGTTACCTGACTATGAAAAAATTTTCCTTTTATTGAATTAATCGTTGGCGTTCCGGGGAAACCGGTTACTTCTACATACCTGAAACCATGGTAAGTAAAACGAGGTTCCCATACTTCGGTGCCTATGCCTTTGAGTATATAGGTGTCAGTAGCCTTAGCCTCAAGGCCATTTGTTGTGGATGTCCTATTGATATTTTTATCCTGAAAAATTCTTTCGGCAAAGCGCAGTGTAACTTTTGTTCCCGCTATACCCTGAACGTTAAGTTCGGCCCAACCACTAATGTTTTTACCCATATCGAACACATAAGTTCCGGCAACCGGATTGTATATTGCCACGGGTGTAATTACTTCATCAATTTTTATTGGATTTAACTGGGATTTTAGTGATAAGGTATTTGTTTTTTGCCAATTATCTGATAACGAAGTAAAATCATCAAAAAAAACAACCAAGCTGTTGTCTGTTACTTTAAGATTGTCAAATTGGCATTGTTCATCGAGAGCTTCTCTAAAACCTATTGTTCCGGTTAAAAATGTATTGTCGGTAAGATTACTCACTAACACACCATCAATATAGGATTTAATATTACTGCCTTTTAGTTCAATCTTTACATGATAAGTCTGGTTAAGAACTAATGCAGGGCTAATTGCGATATTTGGAACAACCAGGGAATATGTCCCACCTACTCTTTTGTGAGGTCTCAATCCTGTTGCACCGGGATTAAATTGCCACATATATAAATTATCGGTATTTGAAGCCCTGAATATTATTCCTGCACAAGTCTGTAGTATTTTTATGTCCGTCTCAATTACATAATCACTAGAGCTGAAATTTGAAGTCATAAGTCCTTCACCGCCATCTCTTACCTCCAGGACACCGTTATTTATAGTCCATCCCTTCGGGAAATTATTTGTAACTATTGGTGTATCCCATCCGGATTGATTATATCCGGCATTATCCCAATCTGTACATTCAGCGCGGGCATCATAGTTTTCGCCATCAAAAATATGTTGACTAATAACCGGGCCGGCCGATGATACTTTCCATGTTTCATTGGAAGCAATGCTTTGAGTTGTTCCATCGAAAAACCAAATATCAATTTGACAAATTACTTTAACACTGTTTGAACGTTTTTGTAAAGCATAACCTCCAAGCATTATTCCAACGGCATTATTGCTCCCATTAACCAAATTACTGGTTATATCGAATGTAGAATACAGTAATAATTTACCTGTTTCGGTTGGAAGTGGATCGAGGAAATGGTCGCCGATTTTATTGCCGTTTATCCGAAGTTCGAAATAACCATCGGAAGTAACATACGCGCGGGCTTTGGTTATGGTTTTTCCTGCAGGAAGTGTAAATTCATTCCGCACTAATTTAAAGGTGCCTTCAAGAAATGAAGCCTTCCAATCTGAGGAGTTAAGTAATCCTGTTTCGAAAGATGCTGCATTACTCCAGACACTTTGCTGATTGTCTTTGTCGAATGTTCTTACTTTCCACCAATACTGTTTTTGCGATAATAAAGTTGACCCATTATAGACAACTCCGTTCTGCCGGCTTGAAACTACTTTGCCCGACGACCATACATCTCCATTATTTGAATTAATATCGCTTAAACTAAAAGCTACAATAATTTCGTAGGCTGTTTGAACATCTCCGCGATCAGTATCAGCTACTTCCCAGCTAAAACGCGGAGTTGGATCGTCAATACCTACAGGATCAGCAACATAATTAACCCGTAAGTTTAGCGGTGCAAGTGGCTTATTGCTTCCAAATGCTGAGGTTGCGATTAGTACAACTAAAATGCAGATTGCTTGTAATTCTTTCAATTTACTTTTTATTTAAATTTAAACCAGTCAATAATAAATGATTCTTTTTCTTCAGCCGCAAAAGTAAAATGAAGTGCATATACTCCTTTTGACTCATTAATCTTACAGCTTAATGTGTTCTGCCCTTTTGAAACATTATTCAGCCTATAAAAAGCATTAACATCGGTGGTGGTTCCATTCAGCGTATGTTGCAAAAAGAGGTGGCTGCAAACTATGAATACTAAAACAAACAGCCACCTCATTTCAATCCATTATACTTTCTCCGGTATTTAATACAGTATGAAACCGAATCAGTATTTTCATCTCAGAACCCTATTTTACAACGACTTTAGTCACTTGTGTTTTATTTGCTCCCTGCACTCTGACAAAATAAACACCACTTAACAACCGGTTTGAAATCGCAAGTTTTTCGCCGCCATAAGCTTTCC
>CAIRMR010000132.1 GCA_903879715.1 uncultured Bacteroidales bacterium | reverse complement strand
TGAACAAGGGAATGGAGAGAATTTGAGTTTTTGAGTTGTCATTCGGTGGTCATTCGGTTGTTGTTGAACAAGACTTTGGAGATGCGGTGAGCTTTTTAGTGGTCATTCGGTTGTTGTTGAACAAGGGAATGGAGAAAATTTGAGTTTTTGAGTTGTCATTCGGTGGTCATTCGGTTGTTGTTGAACAAGACTTTGGAGATGCAGTGAGTTTTTAGTGGTCATTCGGATGTTGTTGAACGAGGGAATGGAGAAAAATTGAGTTTTTGAGTTGTCATTCGGTGGTCATTTGGTTGTTGTTGAACAAGACTTTGGAGATGCGGTGAGCTTTTTTAGTGGTCATTCGGTTGTTGTTGAACGAGGGAATGGAGAAAAATTGGGTTTTTGAGTTGTCATTCGGTGGTCATTCGATGGTAATTCGGTAGTCATAAATGTATTTTTTTCAATTATTTACAAACAACTATTTTCTATTAACACTTCGGCTACGCTCAGTACATCGCTATTTTCCATTAACTACCCTACCTTACCAGTTAACAACCGCCTTATTGAAAATATCCTGGGCAAGTTCTTCATTAATCAGGTCAATCAATGATTCTTCAACTTCAGAAAGACGCTTTATTGAGGGGTAGTCCTGGTAACGGGAGAAACTGGTTTCAAAATCCTGCTTTTCGTCCTGCTTATTGGTAAAACGGATATTTACAGTAATCTTTAACCTTTGCATCTGAGCCTGCTGATCGCCTGAAATAGCAACGGGTTCAGTTATATAGCCGGTAATTTCACCTTCAATATTGAGGTCACCGTTTTTACTGGTAAGAACAAGATTCGATTGATTGGTAAATTTATCCCTGATGGTTTCGGTTAATTTACGACTCAGCGTTGGTTGAACCAGCAGCGAATTGTTTGGCAGATAACTTATTGAAATAGTTTTAACGGTTGGTGAAATACTGGCACCGGTAAATGAATAGCTGCATCCTTGTACCAGCCATATCCCCAGGAGCACAACAACTAAAAGTGAAGACAAAACCAGCTGCCTGAATATCCGGGTAAATCCCGGTAAGCTATTATCCTTTAATTCCATATTCCCTTATTTTACGGTACAATGTTCGTTCTGAAATTCCAAGTTCTTTTGCAGCGTTCCGGCGGCGGCCTTCGTGTTTTTCCAGTGCACGTCGTATCAGTTCCAGTTCACGTTCCTGTAACGAAAGTGACTCCTCCAATATTTCTCCATGAACAAAAGGCTCATCATCAACAGATTGATTCCGGTCGTGAACCATAACCCTGCTTACATCCTGCCGTTGAGGATCATGCAATAAATGTTCAGGTGTGCGCGAATCAGATGCATTAAAATGACTGGCAACCTCATCATGACCTATGATTTCGCCTACTAATTTTTTAAGATCAGTAATATCGCGGCGCATATCAAAAAGTATTTTGTACAGCAACTCTCTTTCTGACATTTCACTTCCTTTATGCGCGTCCTTAAACAGTACAGGTAAATCGCGGCGCGTGGTTTCAGGAAGATAGCGTTGAAGTGTAGCAGCTGATAAACTGCGGTTTCGCTCAATAATTGAAATTTGCTCCGTAAAATTTTTCAGTTGCCGGATGTTACCAGTCCAACGGTAATTCATCAATATCTGTTTTGCTTCGTCGTCGAGTTCCAGTACAGGCATACGGTATTTTTCGGCAAAATCGGAAGCAAACTTACGGAACAAAAGTATGATATCATCTTTTCGTTCACGTAGCGCGGGAACAGCAATTGGTACTGAATTCAAACGGTAAAATAAATCCTGCCTGAATTTGCCATGATCGATCGCCAGCTGCACCTCAACGTTAGTGGCAGCAACCACACGCACATCTGTTTTCTGACTTTTTGAAGATCCAACTTTGAAAAACTCGCCGGATTCGAGTACTCTTAATAACCGAACCTGGGTTGACAAAGGCAGTTCGGCAACTTCATCCAGGAAAATGGTTCCACCGTTAGCTACTTCAAAATATCCTTTGCGTGCTTCGTGAGCGCCGGTAAAAGATCCCTTTTCGTGGCCGAAAAGTTCCGAATCAATTGTACCTTCCGGGATAGCTCCGCAGTTTACGGCTATATATGGCCCGTGTTTACGGGCACTCAGGTGGTGAATAATCTGGGGAAAAATTTCCTTCCCTACCCCACTTTCACCGGTTATCAATACGCTTAAATCTGTAGGCGCAACCTGCCTGGCAATATCAATCGCCCTGTCGAGCAATGGTGAATTGCCAATGATACCAAAACGTTGTTTTACCGAAATTATATCCATCGTATTTCGAGGCTCTAAAGCTATCATTGCGCAAAGTTAACGTTATTATCTGCACATACTTTATCTGTTTAACTATTTTTGGCAGTATTGCTGACAAAATGGCAAAAAACAAAATTCAGAACCTAATCAAGCTTAATCCTTAAAAACAAAAACCGGAACTAAGCCCGGTTTTCAAAGTGCATAATTCATTTTATTATCTACGGATCACCGCACCCAGTTCTTTTTCAAAAACTTCGGTGAGTCGTTTCATCAGTTTTTCAATATCAGTGTCGGTCAGGGTTTTCTGATCATCCTGCATGGTGAAACTTACCGCGTAGGATTTTTTTCCGGCTTCAATTTTCTCCCCTTCATAAACATCGAAGAGGTTAACAGCCCTGAGAATTCCTTTGCCATTACGGTTTGCCAAAGCTTCGATATCACTGAATTTTACTGACTTATCCAACACCAAAGCAAGGTCGCGGCGAACTTCAGGATATCTCGAGATGTCACTGAACTTTACACTTTCAGGTTTAACTTCACGAAGTAAAGTGGTCCAGTCCAATTCGGCATAGAACACATCCTGCTTAATGTCAAACTGTTTCAAAATACCCGTATTCAACCTGCCAATGCTCAATAAAGGTTTGTTATTGATGCTGAAAGCTTCACCTTCGGCAAACAAATGGTTATCGATTGAAGAAGCAACCATTTTGTTAACGCTGTTGCCGGTTTTACGTAGTGTTGCAAATACAAGTGATTTCAGGAAATGATAATCCGTTTTACCTGAAGGCATATACCAGCTTTCGCCTTGCTGGTTGCCGGTTACATATATTGAAAGCTTTTTGCGTTCATTGTATTTTTTGGTGACATCATTGCTTGCCGACTGGGCCGGAACATAATTATAAACATTTCCGAACTCATAGAATTTGAGATCAGGCATACGGCGGTTCAGGTTGTAAGATATACTTTCGAGCCCGCTGAAGAGCAAGGTCTGACGCATAACACCAAGTTCACTGCTTAAAGGATTCAGAATCTTAACACACTCATCGAAACTGAACACTTCGGATTTTTCGTAATAAGCAGAACTGGTTAGCGAATTGGTAAGGATTTCGTTGAAACCATTGTTACTCAGGTAATCCGCAAGTTTTTGCTGCAGTTTTTCAGGATCAGGCTTACGGCTATATGAAAGAGATGAATGCAACGAGTCGCTCAAATCAATATTGTTGTATCCATAGATGCGTAAAATTTCTTCAACCACATCCGCTTCGCGGGTAACGTCAACCTTAAACGGCGGAACCGATAGCTGCAATCCATCCTCACTTTCCGAAACGATTTCTATTTCCAGAGAAGTCAGAATATCCTTAACCTTATCTTTATCAATATGCTGACCGATAAGTGTATTTATTCGTTTATACGAAACTTCCACTTTAAAATTCTCAACAGGAACCGGATATACATCTACAATTTCGGAAGAAATTGTTCCACCGGCGATTTCTTTCATCAGCATGGCGGCACGTTTCAACGCGTAAATGGTAATATTTGGATCAGCGCCACGTTCAAACCGGAATGAAGCATCCGTTTTTAATCCATGAAGCTTGGATGTTTTACGCACATGTGTACCATCGAAATAGGCGCTTTCGAGAAATACGGATGTTGTACTTTCGCTGACACCGGATTTAGCTCCGCCGAAAACGCCTGCAATACACATAGGTTCAGCAACATTGCAAATCATCAGATCATCAGCGCTCAGGGTACGTTCCACTTCATCGAGGGTAACGAACTTCGTACCGGCGGGCATTTTCTTTACTATAACCTGGTTTCCGGTTACATGCGCCGCATCAAAAGCATGTAGAGGCTGACCGGTTTCCATCAGCACATAATTTGTAATATCCACAATGTTATTGATCGGACGCAAGCCTATGGATTTCAACCTATCCTGAAGCCAGGCCGGAGATTCCTTAACATGTAAACCATTGATTGTTATCCCTGTATACCTTGCGCACGCCTCAGGATTTTCAACTTTAACCGAGATGGGAAGTGAATTGTTATCAACTTTAAACTGATCAACTGACGGGAGCGAAAGGATTACTTTTTCGTGTTGTTTTTCGCGGTTATTGATAGCCGCAACCAGGTCGCGGGCTACACCTATGTGCGAAGTGGCATCAGCCCGGTTCGGAGTGATTGCAACTTCCAACAACGTATCTGTTTCAATACCGAAATAATCGGCGGCTGATGCTCCAATAGCTGCATTTTCATCCAGCACCATGATTCCATCGTGTGAATCGCCAAGCCCGAGTTCGTCCTCGGCGCAGATCATCCCATTACTGGGTTCACCGCGAAGTTTGCCGGCTTTAATAGCAAATGATTCATCTCCGTGATAAATAACTGCTCCAATTGTGGCAACCGGTACACGTTGTCCTGCAGCCACATTAGGGGCGCCACAAACAATATCCAGCACATTCCCTTTGCCTACGTCCACCTTGCAGCAGGTAAGCTTGTCGGCATTAGGATGACGTTGTACCGACAGCACATGGCCAATCACAATTCCTTTCAGTCCGCCTTTCACAGATTCATACTCTTCAATAGCTTCGACTTCGAGGCCGCAATCGGTTAATATACGACCGACTTCAACAGGTGGAAGGCTTACGTTAACATACTCTTTAAGCCAATTATAAGAAATTTTCATTTTTTAATCTTTATGAAGGCACAAATTTAGGGATAATTTAGTTTTGTGAAAAGGTAATATTGGCTGAAAACTGGAAAACATGACTGATTTTACTATTTTTGTGATTTAAAAATCTGTTTTCAGCGGGATATTCTAAACTCGATAACAGCTAACTAAAATTAAGTTCCCATGGATCTGATCGTCCATTTAAAATTCTATATTCAGCAGATATTCAAATCAATAATTAAGTACTTTTACCGCTATTAACAGTTCTTTAAAAATCTTTCCTTTTGAAAAAATTTCTATTCTCAGCCATCGCTCTTCTTTCCTTGTCAGTAATATTAATAAGTTGGGGTGGCGTTGGTCATAGCAAAATCAGTGAATCAGTTTCCTTGTCATTCAACCCGCAGATGGAGGATTTTCAGAGTTGGGTTGTCTTCTTACGCTATCACGCGTCGGATGCTGATTATCGCAAAAGTACAGACTACACCGAAAGCCCGAAACATTATATAGATATTGATAAATATAACGATTTCATAACAAAAGGACGTATTCCGCAAACGCTTGATTCAGTAAACACTATTTATGGCTCCGCATTTGTGATTGATAATGGAATATTGCCCTGGGCAACCAAAGCCTCATTCGATTCGCTTCGTAATTGTATGCAACGGCATGATTTTGACAAAGCCCAGGTTTTTGCGGCAGACCTCGGACATTATGTTGCTGACGGACATATGCCTTTGCATATCACAAAAAACTACGATGGGCAATATACCGGAAACGATGGCATACACTATCGGTATGAGTCAACCATGATTGGTTCCTATATTTCACAGATTATATATGCTGGTGAAAATATCACTGAAATAAGCAATGTAAACCAGTATATTTTTGACTATTTATATTCCAATTATTCCCATATTGATGCAATACTATTGGCTGATACCTATGCAAAAACGCTAGGCACTACATACTCAGATGCGTATAAAAATGCGTTATGGACAAAGGCCAAAGATTTTACAATTCCCTTATTCAGAAGTGCTTCACATGCTTTCGCCGAATTGATTTATACCGCCTGGATTGAAGCAGGAAGTCCAGCTATAATTGATGCTACTGCTATCGATCCGCTTCAAGCAAGTAATGCTATTTTGGAACAAAATACGCCTAATCCGTTCGCATCCTCATCACACATAAACTTTACGCTTAAAGAAAACACAAAAGTACTGATGCAGGTCTATGACATTAACGGAACAATAATAGCGACTCTCGTTAACAACACTCTGCCTGCAGGTCCTCATTCCTGTGAATGGACACCCAATAATTTACCATCAGGATTATACTACCTGGTTCTTAACACAGGCAAAGATGTACAAGTAAAAAAGATGGTTTATATTGGCGGGGTATAGAATCCTTCATGAATGTCTGACAGATCATTCAATAAAAATAATACAATTTAACTCTTTTCACTATAGGCCACGTATAGCTCAAAAATCCTGTCTACGTCCATTGAATGACCACTGAATGACTACTAAAACTTCTCACAATTTCCCAATTCGCTCTACCTTCTAACATACCATCGCCCATTCCAATAGAGACGCAAGGTATTGCGTCTCTAACTGATCATCGCCCATTCCGATTTTTTGGTACTCAGGTAATTCATATACCGCAATATCCGTTGATTCTCGGCTTTTGCCAGATGCGGGTCATCATCCAGTAATTTCTGCGCGATATTCCTGGCTGCACGTAGCATCTGCTCATCACGTACAATATCAGCCAGTTTTAGATCGAGAATTCCGCTTTGCCTGGTTCCTTCCAGGTCACCGGGACCGCGGAGCTTTAAATCCACATCCGAAATCTCGAATCCATCAGTGGTTCTGACCATGGTTTCAATTCGTGTGCGACCATCAGCCGAAAGATTAAAGCCAGTCATCAAAAGACAGTGTGACTGATCAGCGCCGCGTCCGACTCTGCCCCTGAGCTGGTGAAGTTGTGAAAGTCCAAATCTTTCGGCATTTTCAATAACCATAACAGACGCATTCGGAACATCCACCCCGACTTCAATAACCGTGGTTGCGACCATGATTTGCGTTTCTCCATTTTTGAAACGATTCATTTCAGCATCTTTTTCATCCGCTTTCATCCGGCCATGAACCATGCTCAACGTATACTTCGGTGCCGGAAAAACTTGTTTAAGATGATCAAAACCATCCTGAAGATTTTTCAGATCGAGTGTTTCCGATTCTTCAATCAATGGGTAAACAACATAAATCTGCCGGCCAGCCTCAATTTGCTGCCGCATGAAATTATAAACCTTATCGTGCCCGGCTTCATAAAAATGATAGGTTTTAATAGCTTTACGACCCGGTGGCAATTCATCAATCACCGAAAGATCGAGGTCGCCATATACAGTCATGGCGAGAGTACGTGGAATCGGAGTGGCCGTCATTACCAATACATGAGGCGGAACTTCACTTTTATTCCACATTTTGGCGCGTTGTGCCACACCAAACCGGTGTTGTTCATCTACGACTACCAATCCAAGTTTTTTAAACTTCACGGCATCTTCAATAAGAGCATGTGTGCCAATGATTATATGCAAGTCCCCGGATTGAAGCATTGGATGTATTTCCTTACGGCGCGCTTTTTTTGTGCTTCCGGTTAACAGATCAACAGTTATATTCATTCCCTGAAGAAATCGTGAAATCGTAGCATAATGCTGGTTGGCAAGTATTTCGGTAGGTGCCATAAGACAAGCCTGGTAGCCGTTATCAAGCGCAATAAGCATACACATCAGTGCCACCAACGTTTTCCCGCTTCCAACATCACCTTGCAACAAACGGTTCATTTGTTTACCCGAACCGAGGTCAGCACGAATTTCGCGGATAACTCTTTTTTGAGCATTAGTGAGTTCAAAAGGAAGATTCTGTTTGTAAAACCCGTTAAACAACTCACCGATCTGGCTAAACACATTTCCGCGAATTTTCTGTGATCGATTAATTTTATAACGAAGTAACCGGACCTGGATAAAAAACAGTTCGTCAAATTTCAGTCTGGCCCGCGCTTTTTCCAGTGTTTCGGTATCCGGAGGAAAATGAATATTTATAAGCGCTTCCTCGCGGCCCATAAATTTAAATTCATGAATTATATCAGTACTCAGCGTTTCGGGAATAACTCCTTTTACCTGAGATATCAGTGTACGCATTATTCTCGAAAGTGCCCGGGTACTCAGACCATTCAACTTCATTTTCTCCGATGAATTGTAAATTGGATGCAGAGGATCAGCCGGCTGGGCAATAAATTCGGCCACAGTTTCAGTTTCAGGATGCGAAATATTATACCTGCCATTAAATAACGAAGGTTTCCCGAATACAACCCATTCACTGCCCAGGGTAAATTTATCCTTCACCCAGCTTATTCCCTGAAACCATATTAAGTCTATTGAACCGCTGGCATCGCGGATGGTAACTACCAGGCGTGTACTCCTGCCCTGACCAATCATCTGAACTTCGGTAACTTTTCCCCGGATCTGCAGATAAACATTTTCGGAGTTGATTTCACCGATTGGCAGAAAACGGCTGCGATCCACATGCCTGAACGGGTAGTATGTCAGCATATCATAATACGTGCTCACGCCGGCATCTTTACGAAGCAGTTCCCCACGTTTAGGACCGACTCCTTTAAGATATTCGATTGGCGTATTTAACAGATCGACAGACATGAACAGGATTTATATAAAGAAAGCGAGTAAGTAATCAGTCTCCTCAGAAAATATTTTTGCCACAGATTTCAGTAGAGTAGAGCGGGAAGGATAAAAGCACCTTCCCTGCCCCCTCGTCAAACCGTACGTGCGGTTTTCCCGCATACGGCTTTCCTATAAACTTGTTCATTTGCATTCACAAGCGAACCTTTTGTAGTACAAATTTTGTGG
>CAIRMR010000131.1 GCA_903879715.1 uncultured Bacteroidales bacterium | reverse complement strand
GTTCCCACATGGAATGGTTTCAGAGAATTGTGCTTGACAGGTAGAAGAATCATGATAATATGCATACGTATACATTTTGTTCGTACACATCTTCTTGTGTGCGCAAGCCAGCTGAGAAAGCCAGAATAGAGGCTAAGAAGGAAGCCGATAAAGCCAAAGCAGCTAAAATAAAAGAAGCTGAGAAGACAAAAGCGGAAGCTAAGAAAGCTGCTGATGATAAGAAAGAAGCAGAAGCAAAAAGAAAAGCGGAAGAAAAGAAAAAGAAATAATTGGGACTAGTTTAATCGCTAATTTTTGTTCCGGGAAGTATACAAATAGAATTTTGGAGAAGTATACCTCCGGATTTTGCGTGCCGGATTAAAACAATTCACCTTTTCAATACTTGCTGATCACTATTCTATATAAGTACGTGCTAACTTTATTTTTGACGGATACTTTTAGCTTCAACGTATAAACACCCGTTGGAAGTTCTGAACTTTTAATGTGGAATACCGACTTACCAGGGGGTATTTCTCCCATGGCTTTCTTGCTGCACGTCCTTCCCTGCAAATCTATAATTGCAATATCCACCCCGGCATTCTGATCCAGCATTAATTCAATATTCAAAACATCCGTGGCAGGGTTAGGGAAAACAGAACATTGTTTGAGAGCGGAGATTGCATCATCAATACCAACGGGGATGATGGGTGTAATGATTAATACTCCATTAGTTACACCATACAGTATGTTTTGTGACTGCGCATTCCCCAATATCGAATTAGAAAGAGTAAGCGGTCCTGAAGTTTCGTTGTTGGTGGCATGTACAGCAAAGGATAACAGCACAACTGCCCCTGTATCGCCCAGGAAAGGACTTTGTTGCATTGAAAAGGCAATGACCCGAATCCTGGTAGCACTAACTAATGCAGCCTGCAATATATGGCCTTGGGACCTTTCAGTCAACTCTGCTGAATTATCAATATATGTTAAGTATGCAGGAAAACTAAGGTCAAACTGAAAACCCGTAAATGCCTCCAGATTATTTACTTTGACAGGTATTTGTACTGTATCATTATTATAGGAAGTAATACCAGGTACAACAAGCGTGTTCGGTACATATACATTTGCAGAGAGACTCACAGGGTAAATGCTGTTGACAGGGTCGTTGGAAATAATCTTCAAAGTACCGGTAATATTACTCTTGGTTATTGGATGGCAAATCACGGGAATGCTTATCTGTTGCCCTGTCACTATTTTAAATGGCAGCGCAGTACTGGTTGAAAATACCGGGTTTGTAAATTCCAATTGACTTATTTTCAGCGTATCTGTTCCGGCATTGCTTATTGTCAGATTTTGCTGACCTGTTTTAATAACCGAAACATCACCAAATGTGATGGCAGAATTGCAAATTAATGAAGCTGCTGCAATCTGCAACTGACCGCTGTAGAAATCAGAAATGATATTCAGTCCGCCGGCCTCCCCGATTACAGCATCTTGCATTATTAATCCATAATATCCGCCAGTCCCCAAAGCCGAAAACCCCAAAGTGACGACCGATCCATCTGTTCCGGTGAATGACTGGTTATTTGCCGAAAAGGCAACCACCCTCAGCGTATTGCTCTTTATCATATTAGCCGAAACCAGATGATTCGTTTTGCGGTTACTTAAAATAGCGCTTCCGGGGATGTAAGAAATTGCAGAAGGTAAGACAAGATCGAACTGGAAACCTGTGAAAGCTTCCATATTGTTGATCGAAAAATCCAATGTCGCAGTATGGCCAGAGTAAGCAAAAATAGTGCCTGTATAAATCTGATTCACCGCATACGCATGGGATGTCAAGTCAATTGTAACGGATGCTTCATCGGGATCATTTGTTAGTACAGTCGCGTGATTATTGTAAAATCCTTTGATCACTGAATTAAAACGAACAGTTACATTAGCTGCCTGGTTTGCAGGAACTGTAAATGTAGTATTCCCTGCCACTGAGAAATTTGTATTATCGAACGTGATATTAGTAACTTGTAATGGCTGATTTCCTGTATTACTAACAGTAATTGTACGATCAGTAAACTGCCCCAATGGAGTCCGGTCAAAATCTAAAGCAGAAATTACCAGGTTAATATCAGGAGCAAGAAGAGTTAGTGTACCATTACTGCTGCTGGTTAAAATATTGCTGGTAGCTGCATTCCCAATTATGGGTGTGGTGAGATTCAGGGAATAATCACCAGGAGTCGAACTGGATTTTAAACGGAATGTAACAATGTTGCCCGAATTACCTTTAAACGCTGCGTTGCTTAGCGAATACCCTAAAATCCGGAGAATATTACCATCTAAAACACTTGCCTGAAGACTATGCCCATTGGCGCGGTCAGCATTCAGAAGGGCAGAATTTGGAACATAGGAAAATCCCAATGGTATCTGCATGTCGAACTGAAATGCTACAAATTGATTATCGTTGATGATATCTACAGGAAGGGCTACTTCCTGATTTGGCACGGTGCTTGCTGAACCCATTACCATTGTATTTGCTGCACGAATCTCTTTAGAAGAAATCAGTAAAAGAAGCAAAAGAATTATAAATCCGGTTTTATTGACGACTCTTTTCATGACATTTATCATATATCAGGCCCTCTATTTGCCAATCTTAAGCAACTTTGCTGTTGTATTTGTTGTTATACCTGCAGCTGTTTTAGCTGTTAAACGACAAAAATAGAAACCTTGCTTACAAGAGCTTGTCCCTTTCCATATTTGCTGATACTCACCTTTCTGTTGCTCGGCAGAAAGAACAGTCTCTACCAGCCTTCCATACATATCATACACTTCAAGCTGAACATAGGCTGCTTCATGCAAACTGTATTTTATGGTTGTACTTTGGCTAAATGGATTTGGATATGCTGATAAGTCGCAGTCGGCTAGCGAATAGGTATGCAATTCATCAGGTATTACTTTTACCGGATTTCCTTTTGCGTCACCACCTAATAAATTCCCCCATTTTAATCCGGAACAATCTCCTTTTAAACTTATAATTCCGGAAAGTTCAGTAGGTAATGATTTATTACCAAAACTAAATAATATGCCGGTTAACTTTCCATCTTTCAAGGCATAGACCAACTCAAACCCTTTCTGCTTTGAAGATAAAGTTATGTTTTCGATCCCGCTCCCCTGAAGTTCAAATTGCAATGCTGATACAGGATATTGTGTTTTGAATGAGATTTCATTTTTATCCAGGTAGATATAAGCTGGAGGTATATTTATGGCACCGGCTATGCTCTTTTTCTCTCCACCGGTAATTTTGTTTACAGCACTTATCACATCCAGAATATTAATTGTATTATCACTGTTAATATCTGCTGCCTCAAATATAAAAGGCTGTGGATTTTGATTAAGAAGATATGAAACTATGGAAGTAACATCAAGTACATTTACAGATAGATCACCATTGGCATCGCCTTTGGATGCGGTAAATGGGATGGCGCTAACTACTTTGGACGAATCGGTTTCGGCCAGGTTAGTGCGCAGGATTTTGTAATAATAGTAGTATTTTTTATTCGGAACTACCGAAAAGTCTGTATATAAAGTATCGGTAATCATGGTGCTGTTAACCAGGATGGGTGCCGTTAAGGTTGAGTCGTTTATATGTTCCATACGGTACATATTATAGCCAAGGCCGTCTTCTAAGCCTGAATTGTTCCATTCTAATTTTACTTTGCCCAATCCTTGAGTGGCCAAAAAATCGGCTGACGCTGAATTGGCAGCACTAATGATAAAGGAAAAACGATCATCTTCAACAGGAATTTCAAAATCCCATCCATTCGCTTCTTTGGCTCCTGCCACGCGTATGTGATTTATTCCATCTCCAATTGTAAGTTTTATGGTTTTATATGCTGTAAATATTTTACCGTCTTCCGACCAGCTAATTTCTTCGTTTATCGGATTTGAAGTATAGGGGTAAATGCCTCCAAAACTCAGTTTGGGCGTAACCGATTTATTCATCGCCCTATTAAAATAGACATCAAACCGTTGTTTTCCTACTCCAACGGGATCAGCTACTTCATCCTGAGCATCTTTTCCATTCACCAGTACTTTCCAGACATGAGCATGACAAGAATCAGAAGGTGAGGTTAACATTGGGTCAATTATTAGGTATGGAAGGCCTGCATTGTCATTAAAATCAATATATTTCTTTTTTATTTCTTTTTTATTAGTTGTTCCCCAATACTGTTCAGGTAAATCCTGCCAATCGGCACTGCCATTTGATTGAACATAATATAAATTAATTCCATTCTTAAGGAATGAATTTTTAATTAAACTGGTATAGCCGAAAAACATTATTTCATTTCTCCACAAATTAGGCCAATTTGGATAGATATATGAATACACATCTCCTATTTTATTATAGACGGTATACCTGGATTCAAGCAGGCGATTGGAGGTTTGAGTATGAATATTGTTTATGACGCATCTATCTATATCGCCTGCAAAATAACAAATCATGCTGTTTTGAATCAGGCAGTTTTTGATGAGTGGCACATCTAGAGCACTATATATTTCTGAATTCTCCAAAACACAATTGGTCAGTGAGTTGGCCGAGAAGTTGGGCAATACGTTTTTGATAATACAATTTTCGAAATCAGAGCCAGACAGGCCACCACCTTTTAAATCGATATTTACATATCTGTAAATACAATTTCCACCAACAATTCCTTTGAGGAATATTAGGCTATCCGCTGTTCCTGTAAAATTAACTATTCCCCTGTTGTCAACTCCGGCATTTATTTCAACATTGGTTCCTGGTAAAACAGTAACAGTAACATTTGTTGATATTCTCAGGCTGTTGCTGATAACCCAATTTTTATCGGGAGTTAAAACTGTGTCTCTCAACAAAATCCCGGATAATTCACTCCCATTATAAATTTTGAATTTTACATTCTGAACAAAGACTGTTGTATCGGTATTATTATGGATTAATACATCTAATGAAACGAAACTGTTGTTGTTGCAATTGTTGCTTATTTTTATTTTAAATGGATTCATTTCGTTGGTTAATGACCTAAAAATACCTATATTTCCGAATTGAACCGTATCTTTCAATATTGATATATGATTTGGATTGCCATCATCGGCTGTTTTAATTTGAGCATAAACAGCATTGGCAGGACTTCCCGTATTTCTTATTTTTAAAATTAAATTTACCGTTTCACCGGCATCTGGCTTATTATCCTTATCATTTCCGTCATTCTCATCGTTGACGATGAAACTAAATAAATCAAGCTGAGGTATTTTTGTTGTACTAAAAAATGCGTTATTTAAGTCAACAATTCCATTATTAGAAGAATGTGTAAAATCACTCCATAATTCTTCAGCGGATTTTTCAGGATATATTGAAAGATACAGAGCAATTGCTCCAGATATAATGGGAGAAGCCATTGATGTGCCATGAAAAACACGGTAATTGCCATTTGGAACTGTACTGAGTGCAGAACCGGGTGCTTTCAATTCGTAATTCTGTTCATCCAAATACTCTGAATAAACAGGACCATCAGGGTCATAGTTAGAGTAGGCTTCATCTGCCTGAACACCAAAAACAAATGAAAGTGCCGCAGGATAGAATATTGTAGGCAAACCGGAAGGTAGCATATCATATATACTGTATGAATCATTTCCGGCCGCAGCAACTAAAACTGCCGTAGCATAAGCATTAGCAAGCGCATTTTCCATGGTAAATGATCTTGCATAACTTCCAAAACTCATATTGATTACTGTTGCGCCATGATTGGCAGCATAGTTGATCCCTCCAACAATTGTGGATACATCACCTGTACCTTTACTTGTAAAAACCTTTATAGGCATGATTTCAGCTTTGGGACACACTCCTGCAATGCCTATTGCATTATTCGTTTCTGCGGCTGCAATGCCAGCTACATGGGTTCCATGGCTGTTATCGTCCATAGGGTTGTTGTCATTATTAATATAATCCCAGCCCCGGATATCATCGATAAGTCCGTTTCCGTCATCATCTATGTTATTATCCGGAATTTCAGATTGATTTATCCAGATTTTATTCATTAAATCAGGGTGCTTCCAGTCAATACCTGTGTCGAGGATGGCTATTATCTGGGAAGTATCACCGGTAGTTTGTGCCCATACCAGATCAGCTTTAACAGCTGGTATATACCATTGCTGGCTATACAGGGGATCATTTGGCGTAGACCCATCTGATGTGTTTTCAGATGATTTATTCTGAAGTTTCACTAAATCTGCTGATGATAATACCGGGCCAATAGGGTTGAGATCATCAACAGAGAAAATATAATTCGGTTCCGCATATTCCACTTCAGGCAATGTTTTAAGCTCTTCAATGGCTTTGAAAATATCCGGGGGTAGATTATTTTGTGATTTTAATAAGGTAAAGCTGTAGATATTATGCAGACTCGGTCGCTTGAACTGTTGCCCGTTTGGCGCGGTGAGGATTTCCTTACTCTTTAGCCTTTGTTCTCCGGGAAAAAGTTTTTCGACATCCGTAATATGAAAATTATCGAAAACCTTGTTGAGTGAGGTATTGGCAGTTTTTAGTTTTCCACCTGATTTCAGGAAGGAAACCTGTACATCATCTTTAAACTTAACCAAGACTTCTCCTGGCACAAAATCTGCGATCCTCAGGTTGGGAGCAGGACGACCATCGGGTTGTTCTGAAGGGTTGGTAAATGAAGTGGCTTGCTGAGCGAAAAGGTCATCACTGAAAGAAAAAAAGAAAACAAGCAGTGTAAGAGTAAAATAATGTTTCATAGCTTAATCTTTTTTAAAAGAATCTATTAATATGTTAATTCACAACTCAAAGTTACACAACTTTATATTCTAATACATCGAATTTGTTGAAATGTTTTATTGCCAGAATAAATTTAGTTATTAAGTTTGTATCATAAGTCTGAATATGTTTATACCTTGGCCTTTTTATTTTTACAAATAAATGCCTGATTCTGCAGATGTTTTTGTTGAGGTTCTGGTGGAGAAAACGGCATCACTTTACGTATTCAGGACGGTCAGAATGGAAGGATCTGTAAATAACATAAATGGAGTAGAACGTTATTTGAATAGAATTACTCCCGAACCCAAATACATTTTATTGCTGCCTGATCATCAGACTAGCATAATTACAAAAATCAGCAAGCATCATTTATTAAAAACGCTGCCTGAAAAGCATAAAGGCACTATAAAGGATATTATTCAGCAGAACCATCTTTCAATGAGGAATGAAAATGATCTTTCAAAACTGGTTAACCTTATTGATTAAAGATTTCCTTCACCTTTCCAACGTTATTTTGAGTGAATTAAAAATCTAAATATTTATTGCTGTTTTTTTTGTTTCATTTTTATTCTGCTCCCACTTTTTAGTTTTTCGAAAAGTGTTTTTAGTCAGCCACAAATAATAAATATAAAGTAAAGTAATGAAGGGATCATAAAGATAAAATATACATTTAAAATCAGGAAATCAAAAGAAATAGCTGACCAATATTTCTTTCCGATTACTAATTAATAGTTTTTAGCTTAAAAGGATTAGGTATAACAAGCTTGGTCCTTTTTGTTGTAAATCCTGAGATAGTCGTAAATTTGTGCAGGCGTCAAAGTTGGATTTATAAAATGAGTACAGTGATGAAAAAGGTTTCAATAATTTATCTGATCCTGGTTTTTTGTTTTGGAATCAGTTCTGCAATTGGTCAGACAGGGAAACTTATAGGGAAAAACGTTTGCGTTTTTTATCCCGCGCATTATGACGCAAAGCCAAACCTGCCTTCCTTTGCTTTGCTGAAAGAACCAAAAATGATTGGTGAAGTTCCTCAAAACTGGAGTTTGAAACCACATTTCTATTCGAAAAACGGTAAAACTATTGCCACTTTGCCAATTGCAAAAGGTAACAGTTTGTACGGAACCGGTGAAAATACGGGTTCATTAATCAGGAATGGGAAAACAATAACTCTCTGGAATACTGATAACTACAAGTATCAGATGGACAGTGGCAGACGCCTTTACCAGAGCCATCCATGGGTTTTGGGCGTTAACCGCGATGGAACCGCTTTTGGTGTAATTGCCGACAATTCGTGGAAACAACAGATCGACCTTTCGGATAGCATCCGGTTTATTTCCGATGGTCCTGCTTTTCGGGTACTGGTTATTCAACGGAATACACCGCAGGAAGTTATCAAAGAACTGGCAAATCTGATAGGCAAAATGGAAATGCCCCCGCTCTGGGCGCTTGGATATCAGCAAAGCAGGTATTCCTATGTTCCGGATACCAGGATTAAAGGCATTGCCGACACTCTCAGGATGAAAAACCTGCCCTGTGATGTGATCTGGATGGATATCAATTATATGGAAAGGTTTAAAATATTCACTTTTGATAAGGTAAATATGCCTGATCCAAAAGCTGTTAACGATTATTTGCATCTGAAAGGATTTAAATCCACGTGGATGATTGATCCGGGAGTAAAAGTGGAAAAAGATTATTTTGTGTATGAATCCGGTTCCAAAGATGACCATTGGGTTCAGAATGCGGAGCGTAAAGAATTTAACGGCAGCGTTTGGCCAGGACCCTGCGCGTTTCCCGACTTTACCAGGCCTGAAACCAGGAGCTGGTGGAGCGCGTTATACAAAGATTTCATGGCCACCGGCATCGATGGTGTATGGAACGATATGAACGAACCTTCCGTATTTGACGGGCCCGGAGTTTCGATGCCCGAAAATAACTGGCACAGGGGCGGAGGTGATCTTCAGGCTGATGTCCATCTCCGCTATCACAATGTCTATGGAATGCTGATGGTGAAAGCTTCGCGCGAAGGAATTCTGAAAGTAAATCCGGAAAAGCGCCCGTTTATACTTTCCCGTTCGGGTTTCCTTGGGAGTAACCGTTATGCTGCTACCTGGACCGGTGATAACTGCGGCACCACTGAGCATATGAAAATGTCCATTCCCATGTCTTTAAACATGGGCCTTTCCGGACAGCCTTTCAGCGGACCAGATATGGGTGGTTATGCGCTGAATACTTCAGCAGATTTATATGCGCAATGGATTTCTATGGGAGCATTTTTCCCGTTTATGCGCGGACATGCGGAGAAAGGAACCAATAACAAAGAACCCTGGGCTTTCGGACCCGAAACAGAAGATGTTTCGCGAACTGCTTTGAACCGGCGTTATCGGCTGTTGCCTTATTCCTATACTTTGTTTCATGAAGCTTCTGAAACCGGTATGCCTGTAATGCGGCCTGTTTTTTTTGCTGATCCTAAGGACGTTACATTGAGAAACGAAGAACAAGCTTTTCTGCTTGGAGATAATTTAATGATAGTACCTAAATGGGCCGTAAATCCTTCCTTGCCAAAAGGAATCTGGAGAACAATATCAATCGCCGGAGAAAACAGTACTGCCGACAAATACCAGGCTGATGTGAAAGTTAAAGGAGGCGCAATCATTCCGCTGGGGAAAATCATTCAAAATACTACCCAATACAGCCTCGATTCATTGACATTAATAGTCTCATTGGATAAAAACGGGAAAGCCACCGGAACCTTGTACGAAGATGCCGGTGAAGGTTTTCAATACCTGAACGGTGAATACCTAATCACAGGTTTTACCGCTAAACAAGAAGGTTCCGTTATTAAAGTAGAAATCAAATCGAAAGAGGGTAACCTGAAATCCGCAAACCGGAAATACAAAGTTATAGTTGCAACTGAAAAGGGGTTGATTGAAAGTGACTGGATAGCAAAAAATAAAATAACTATCAAAAAATCCTCTGAATAGTGATTCATGCTCACAAGGTACTAATTTATCTGAGAGTAGATAGCATAAGCGGCCTGCTAAAAGACAGTTTTAAATCCAGCCTTTACTGTGTTTACAAACTTTATGGGACGATCTACTGTATATTTTGGCACAATCCAAAGTCGGGTAAAGAGGAAACCAATAACCCGTTTGTTTTTATATTTGCTCTCTGTTTCAAACGACCAGATTTTATCCGAATTTAACAAGGATATAGGCAGAGGTATGGGGTATTAAAGACACTAATGAAATGGTAGTGTCGCAGGAGTTAATAATCGAGGAATAAAATGTATATATTTACATTCGGAATTGTATTAAAATAGTTGATTTATAGTGAATTAAAAAATAATACTTGCATTGTGAAGATAATCATATTACTTTTGTTGCAACATGCTTACCCCGCTTCCCGATGGAACAGCGCGCTCAGGGTAAGCTTTTTTTGTTATAGGGCCTATGGGAAAGCTAAAAACTAACCACCTGGCGTTATTTCCCGAAATAACAAGGCTTATAGAGCAAAGCCGCCGTGCTGTGGCTGTTGCTGTAAACGCGGAACTTACGCAGCTATATTGGGAAATAGGCAAACGTATAAATGATGATATACTCGTAAACCGGCGAGCCGAATATGGCAAGCAGGTAGTTACCACCCTTTCGCGGCAATTAACCGGGGCTTACGGCAGCGGATGGAGCGAGAAACAGCTCCGGCATTGTGTACGCTTTGCGGAGACTTTTCCTGATGCTCAGATTATCTCCGCGCTGCGTAGAGAATTGACATGGACTCATTTCAGGTCGCTTATCTACATTACAGATCCTTTAAAGCGTGATTTTTATATCGAAATATGCAGGCTCGAAAAATGGAGTTCGCGGCAATTGCAGGAGCGTGTCAATTCCATGCTTTTTGAGCGAACCGCCATCAGCCATAAGCCCGATGAAACCATTAAAAACGAGTTGGCAATGCTCAAAAACGAGCAGAAACTCAGTCCCGATCTTGTTTTCCGCGATCCCTATTTCCTTGATTTCCTTGGATTAAAGGACACTTATTCGGAAAAAGACCTCGAAACTGCCATATTAGCTGAATTGCAACGGTTTATCATCGAAATGGGCAGCGATTTCGCCTTCCTGGCACGACAGAAAAGGATAACGATTGATAACAGGGACTATTCCATCGACCTGCTTTTCTTCCACCGCCGTTTAAAATGCCTGATAGCCATTGACCTGAAATTAGGCGAGTTTGAAGCTGGTTTTAAAGGTCAGATGGAATTGTACCTCGGATATCTTGAAAAGCATGATATGGCTGAAGGAGAAAATTTACCTATCGGGCTGATACTATGTGCCGGTAAAAATGATGAACACGTTGAACTGATGCAATTGAATAAAAGCAATATCAAGGTTGCCGATTATTTTACCGAACTTCCCCCAAGGGAACTTTTACAAGCCAAACTACATGAATCCATCCAAAGAGCCAAATCCTCGTTTCAATCAAAAGCAGATGAGCCATAAGTAAAAAAATAAATGAGGCTACATCAACTGATTTACCGATAATAGATAAACTTGTTAAAGAGTATGGCTGGAAAGTCGGAGATACTTTGCTGTATCAGCAAACGTTTGATATTACTGAAAATCTAAAGCAGGATTATCCGACTTTAAAAAATATACGTCCTGATAATATTGCAGGATTTAAACGGTGAGGTGCTTGCCGTTGTTGAAAATAACCTGGATAAGGAGAATAAAGATTTACTAAAACTACGAACAGTTGTTACTCAACTGTTAAAACCCCGTTTTCTTTATGCCTGTAGTTCCGAACGTATTTTATTCTATGATAATGCATGGCGCGGCTTAGATGCAGGAGAGTTTAAACAAGTAAATGGTTTCATGACCCTGGAGGACATGAAACTCAAAATTGAGCAACAAAAAAAGATAGCATCGAACCGCGAAATTACAATTGATACCTCTATTGCCGGTGGGTATGATCCTATCGTTGGGAAGGAACGGTATTTTCAATTGCAATGCATCCGCACCATTATTGAAAATTACAAAGGTGGTAAGCAAAAGATGCTTATTCACATGGCAACAGGATTAGGAAAAACACGAACTGCGGTAGCTCTGGTGAAAGCGTTACTGAGTCATAGCCTGGCAAAACGGATACTATTTGTAGTGGATCGCCGAATGTTGGCTAAGCAGGCGGTAGTTGATGGCTTTGCCTTAATAAGCAAAGATTATCCAAGCAGTTGGATTACAACATCCAATTTCAGGGGAAGGCGACATGCAAATATTCATTTAATCGTTATTGATACGCTGGAATTAATTCACAGTGACCTGCCTTCAAATTTCTACGATCTCATTATTGTTGACGAATGCCACAGAAGCATAAATGTTAACAGGAAACTAATTTTTGATCACTTTTTGTGTCCACGTGTCGGATTAACCGCTACTCCCCGGATTGCAGTAGCCAGGAATGGTGGCGAGGTGGCTGAGGAGGACCTGGCAATTATTGACACCTACAAGCTATTTGGTTGCGAAAGTGGGGAACCTGATTTTAAGTTCGATTTGGAAAGGGGGATCAGGGAGGAATTTCTTGCGCCCTATAAACCCATTGAACTTATATTGTCACTGGTTGAAGAAGCTAATGAGAATGGAATTGAATTTGATCACGTTCTTGACCCTAAAGAAAGATACCTGATTGCTTTAGGCGCTGAAAAGAAAATAAAACTTGAACAGTTGAACCGGAAATTTGTGTCGGAAGAAAACTGCTTACGTATTGCTGAAGAAATAAAGAAGAATACACAATATGGCGAAAAGGTTATCTTATTCGGAGTGAGCCAGGCACATTGTATTGAATTAGCTAAGGCAATTAACAAGGTATTTGGAAACGACAATTCAGAAAAACCATATTATGCGGAAGCCGTAATTTCGCAGAACAGTGAACTTAACGAAACCCTGAAAGCATGGTTTAAAAAGCCATATCAAAAGCCTTATATTGCTATTTCGGTTGATATATTAAGTACAGGAGTCGATATACCCTGTGTGCGATACATTGCCTACAATTACCAAGTCAGTTGGGAAGTATATTCAAATGATTGGACGCGGAACACGACTTGACCCTAAAACAGGGAAATTCAGTTTTCAAATACTTGACTTTGTAGGCCTATGTAAGCGAATGGAGGACAACGGGAAGGGAACGTTAAAGGAAAACAGTAAAGTAGTTAAAGCCGGGAAGCCTAAACCTAAAGTTGCAGGTCCTATAAATCCAAAAGGTGAATATTTTTTAATTGATAACGCTGATCCTGCACATCTGATTCAATGGGTTGAAATACATGGTAATACTATAGTAATAAAAGATAATATACCGATTGAAGAGGCTAAGAGGATATTTGAAGAAGAATTGAATAAATCGAAAGAGCCCGTTATTGTTGACTTGAAAGAGAAGGCACAGCAAGCTGACTATCAGCCCACTGAAGAGGAACTTGCAAAATTTATTGAATGGTTGAGCCTTCCAAATACATTTATGGATGAAGGGCATTTGCAAAAAATGTATGATTACCCTGAAGGTTCAGCATGGGATTTCCTTTTGCATGCAATGGGTAAAAAGAAGATCCCAACTCCCAAAGAGCGGATTGAAAAGAATTACCTCTCTTATATCTATACCTACGACTTTACAGACGAGCAGATTGTTATCCTGAAGAAAATCAAAGAAGTATTTGCTTCAAATATCGCATCAAAACGTACAATCGATGAGAAAGCAATATTCGGAAATCCGATTTATGAAAGATTAATCGGAACATATGATTCTATCAATAAAAAAGTTGATGGAAAGTTTAACATCGTAATAAATGATCTTAAAAATACGTTTGGTGGGAGAGCTATTACATAGGACTTGCTGAAAAACAAAAATCGAATGTCTGTGGGTTTTCCCGGAGGGAATCAACACCAATAGCTTAATGATAGTGGAACATGGGATTGTCCGTAGGACATTAATATTCATTGTATTATGTTGATCCCCTACCGGGGAATCGAGATTGGAGTTGTATTTTTTTTTATTGATATTTTTCCCCTGACGGGGGAAAATCAAATCAATAATGTGCATGGATTATGAAAAGAATGGTAAGATATCTTTGCAGTGGTTATTGTGTGAACAGCATACAAAGCATAGATAAACAGCTCTTTAGCGATTTCCCGGCAGACTCTACATAACAATCATAAGATTATGCTGATTGATTCATGTAATGCGTATCGTTTCAGGGCGACTTTTTAAAACGAAACCATCTGTAACCTCTTTAAAAAGAGTTACAGATGGTTTCGTTTTGTGAATTAAATTTGGCTGTTAAGTCGAACTAACTAAAACACTTTTGGCGGGATGTGATCTTTTCCCGGTGATACAACAGCTCTTTAAGAAGTACCTGAGCTGTTACCTGAAGTTCCGCGTAGGTTTCGGCTAAACCTTCTTCGGTTTTATTTTCGCCCATTTCTTCAAGTTTACGGGTAAGTTCTGTGGCTTCAGCATCCATAAAGTTGGCTATGGAACCTTTAAGATGATGCGCATTAAACCTGAGGCTCAGGAAATCCTTATTGCTGATGTTTTGCCCTATCATTTTCAGGTCTTCCTGATGATCCTCAACAAACATATCAATAATCTGGACCACAACATCGTTACCGTAGTATTTAAAATTCTCGTTGAAGTTTTCCAAGTCAATCATGGCAGTAATTTTTAGCAGGTGTGAGTATTAGAGTTATTATTGTAGGCGGTCAATGCAGTTTTTTACACTATCTCTCCAATATGGAATTTGGATAGCGAGTTTCTTTTTAATTTTTGATTTGTCAAGTACGCTGTAAAAAGGCCTTTCGGCTGGCAGAGGGTAATCTTCGGTGGGAATGGGATTTACCTGGCATGTAATGTTTGCGAATAAATGAATTGCCTTGGCAAAGTCATACCAACTTGCCACTCCTTCATTCGAATAATGATAAACCTCGATCAAATCAGCGGTCATTGCCAAAGGCAAGGTGTCAAGTATAGCCTTAGCCAGATCGTACGCATAGGTTGGCGTGCCTACCTGGTCGAAAACAACATTCAGCGAGTCCCATTCCTTGCCATATTTCATCATTGTTTTAATGAAATTATTGCCAAAAGCTGAATACAGCCATGAAGTCCGGATTATTATAGCTTTACCTCCGGCCTGTTGCACTGCTGCTTCCCCTGCGGCTTTACTTTTGGCATATACGGATTGCGGATTTATCTTGTCAGTTTCAGAATAAGGGCAGTAATTCCGGCCATCATATACATAATCAGTGGAAATATGTACCATAAATGAACCGCATTCGGATGATGCCCTGGCCAGGTTGCCGGTAGCTAAAGCATTCACAAGAAAAGCTGTTTCTTCTTCTGTTTCAGCTTTATCAACGGCGGTATACGCAGCGCAGTTAATTATAACATCGGGACTGTGCAGCGCAAAAAAATGATTTACGCTGGCTTCATCAGTAATATTCAGTTCATTTACATCGGTGTAAAGAAACTCATACAACGGATATCCTTCCGCAAGCGCTCTGATTTCGCTTCCCAGTTGTCCATTCGATCCGGTGATCAGTATTTTCATTTTATAGTTTTAAAATTATGATTTGATTAGCGCGTCAAAATAGGCGATTGTTTTTATTAAGCCTTCTTCAAGCTGAATTTTTGGCGCCCAGTCGAGTTCTTTTTCAGCCAGGTCAATATTTGGCTGGCGTTGCGTTGGATCATCGGATGGAAGCGTCATGCGTATAATCTTCGATTTTGAATTAGTAAGTTCAATTACCTTGTTTGCCAGTTCAAGTATGGTAAACTCATTAGGATTACCAATATTCACCGGACCAATAAAATCTTCGCGTGAAGCCATCATTCTGATCATTCCTTCAATCAGGTCGTCGACATACTGGAAACTTCGGGTTTGCTGTCCATCGCCGTAAATTGTAATATCTTCATTTTGCAATGCCTGCATAATGAAATTGGAAACAACCCTGCCATCGTGTGGATGCATTTTCGGACCATAGGTATTAAAAATGCGTATGATTTTTATCCTGACATTATTCTGGTTGTGATAACTCATAAACAGCGTTTCGGCCGCTCTTTTGCCCTCGTCATAACACGAACGTTCGCCAATCGGATTCACATGCCCCCAGTAGGATTCAACCTGCGGATGAACCTGTGGGTCGCCATAAACTTCGCTTGTTGACGCCTGAAGTATTTTAGCTTTGATCCGCTTTGCCAGCCCAAGCATATTGATAGCTCCCATCACGGAAGTTTTCATGGTTTTAATTGCGTTGTACTGGTAATGAATGGGTGATGCCGGGCAAGCCAGGTTGTAAATTTCATCCACTTCTATAAAAAAAGGCATGGTAACATCGTGGCGGATCAGTTCAAAGAAAGGATTGTCAATCAAATGAACAATATTTGCTTTCTGCCCGGTAAAATAGTTGTCGAGGCATACTACTTCGTGGCCGTCATTTAATAACCGTTCGCAAAGCTGCGATCCGACAAATCCGGCCCCACCGGTTACCAATACTTTCTTCCTGATCATAATATGCAGATTATATTTTTAAAAACCTGACAGTCCGTAAAAGGACCATCAGGTTATCACGTATTCAAATTTATTTAGTCGTATCAATACCAATACAATAATAGGTAAACTCATTGCGCTTCATTTCGGCGGCATCGTAAATATTACGTCCATCAAAAATTACTGGCTGATTAAGCAGTTTACGCATAATTTTCAGGTTCGGGAATTTAAACTCCGACCATTCAGTTACAAGCAGCAGGCAATCGGCATCGATGAGTGCTTCGTATTGTTCTTCGGCATAAGTAATGCTCTCGCCCAGGGTATGACTGGCTTCTTTCATTGCAACAGGATCATAGGCTTTCACTTTTGCGCCGGCAGCGAGCAGTTTTTCAATAATAACCAGTGATGGGGCTTCGCGCATATCGTCAGTCTGAGGTTTAAAGGATAATCCCCATATAGCAATGGTTTTGCCTTTAATATTGCCATTAAAGTGTTTCATGACTTTGTTAAACAGAACAGATTTCTGGTCATGGTTAACAGCTTCAACAGCTTTCAGAACTTTGAGTTCATAATTAAAACCTTCTGCAGTATGTATCAGTGCTTTTACATCTTTCGGGAAGCATGAACCGCCATAACCAATACCTGGATAGATGAATTTATTCCCGATACGTGAATCGGAACCAATGCCTTTGCGAACCATATTGATATCAGCGCCAACAATTTCGCAAAGGTTGGCAATATCATTCATAAAGCTGATTTTGGTGGCTAACATTGAATTGGCGGCGTATTTGGTCATTTCAGCCGAAGTAATATCCATGAAAATCACCGGATGTCCGTTGAGCGTGAAAGGTTTGTAAAGGCTTTTCATCAGATCTTCGGCACGCGGCGAATCCAGACCAACAACTATACGGTCAGGTTTCAGAAAATCGTCTATGGCGGCACCCTCTTTCAGGAATTCAGGATTTGACGCTACATCAAATGGAATATTTACTCCGCGTTTATCAAGTTCTTCCTGAATGGCGTTTTTTACTTTCAACGCAGTGCCAACAGGAACAGTACTCTTGGTAACTACCAGAACATAATCTTTCATGTGCTTTCCGCAATCGCGGGCAACGCTTAATACGTATTGCAGATCGGCACTGCCATCCTCACCGGGAGGAGTTCCCACAGCACTGAATAGAACTTCACAATCTTCGAGTGCTTCGGCAATAATGGTTGTAAATTGCAGCCTGCCTTTTTTAGTGTTACGGTGTACCATTTCTTCGAGGCCAGGCTCATAGATCGGGATTATCCCGTTTTTAAGGTTTTCAATCTTTTTTTTATCGATGTCGACACACATCACATCAATACCTACTTCGGCAAAACATGTACCGGTTACCAGGCCAACATATCCACTGCCAACAATTGCGACTTTCATTTGTATAGGGTTTATTTGTTTGAAATATTTTATGAGAAATTTTATTTTATGTAAAAGTAATACTTTCTATTCGGAATGAATTACGTCAGGATTCCAAAAAAGTGATCTGATTGAAATTTTACAGTACATGATTAATTCAAATGTATTTTTAATCTTGATAATTTTACAGACTCATGGATTTTAATACAGAAAGTTTATACATATCACCACAATTTTTGGCAGAACATTTCGACCGCTCCAAATGCCTGTAATATTTCGTTTTTTTAAAGACAGGCTTTGCTTTAAGCAAGTTGTCATTATGTAAATGTATAGTTTTTTCTTTTTTAACAAATGGTTTGCTTTTATTTTTTCGTAAACCATTCTTTTAGTTTTATGTCTTTATAATTGTATTACCAATTCCCGGATAAGTAATCGTATTAATTATAATATATTACAAAAACGCATAAATATGTAAATATAATTTACTTAATTCGATCCGGGCTTTAGCGTGAAGTCGGTTTGCCTGGTTTTACCCTTCGCCAAATCAGCAAAAAAAAATACAATCCTGGAAGTGTTTCTGATGGGAAAACGGGATTATTTTGGTTTTATCTTTAGTATCTAATCTTTTAATTTATTCGCTCCTTGCTTATTTTAAATGAGCTCACTTCGGCAAGCGTTCGGCTGAGCTCACGCCGAAGTCTCAGTGCATCGCATGAGATCGCTGCGCTATGTTGATGTT
>CAIRMR010000130.1 GCA_903879715.1 uncultured Bacteroidales bacterium | reverse complement strand
CTGACAGTGCGTCGGGCGGTCTTCAACCTGAACGGCAAATTGGGTTGTAAGGTTCTTTCATCCTTATAGGTATTTGTTTTAATAAACGCACGCCTCGTGGCGCACCAGAGTACACAGAGGAATACAGAGTTCGATTCATTTTGTGATTCAGTGGCATTATGAAAAATAAAAAAAAATGAATTTCGGCTGAATTAAAACAAGGTGGATTCAAATAAAATATTTCTCAAAAATTCTCCGTGTTCCTTCGTGCCCTCTATGCCTCCGTGGTTTATTTTCTTCAGAAAGCACCGCTATTCCTATCCAAACAATATCCCAAACACCTCCTCCACTTTTCCCACACCTGTAACTTTAATCGCCCATTTATCAGTTTTCAATCCTTTGAGGTTGTGGCGCGAAACCAGTATCTGCTTAAAACCAAGCTTTTCGGCTTCAGCTATGCGTTGTTCCACGCGGTTTACAGGCCGAATTTCTCCTGAAAGCCCAACTTCGCCCGCAAAGCAAATCTCCTGATCGGCAGGAATATCTTCGTTCGACGAAAGTATTGCGCTTACCACAGCCATATCAATAGCCGGATCATCAACGCTGATGCCACCGGCAATATTTAAAAATACATCTTTTATTCCCAACCTGAACCCGCAGCGTTTTTCGAGCACTGCCAAAAGCATGTTCAGCCTCCTGCTGTCAAAACCCGTGCTCGATCGTTGTGGCGTTCCATACGCTGCCGAGCTAACCAAAGCCTGAACTTCGATCAGCATGGGTCGCATGCCTTCGATGGTACTTGCAATGGCAACTCCGCTGGTTGGTTCTTCGCGTTGCGAAATCAGAATTTCAGACGGATTGGTTACTTCGCGTAAACCGGTATCACGCATTTCAAAAATTCCAAGTTCGGAAGCAGAGCCAAAACGGTTTTTTACCGCACGTAAAATACGGTATCCGTGATTGCGGTCGCCTTCGAACTGAAGCACTGCATCCACCATGTGTTCCAGTATTTTCGGGCCTGCAAGCGCGCCATCTTTAGTAATATGCCCGATAAGGATCACCGGAACCCCTGTGGTTTTTGCAAAGCGCTGCATTTCGGCCGCTGTCTCACGTATTTGTGAAATACTGCCTGCCGATGACTCAATCAGGTTTGTTTGAAGTGTTTGAATAGAATCGACAATCACCAATCCCGGCTGAACTGTTACTACGTGTTGAAATATACTTTGTGTATTGGTTTCGGTGAGAATATACAGGTCCGGATCTTTGTATCCAAGCCGGTCGGCCCGCATGCGTAATTGTTGCTCACTTTCCTCTCCCGAAACATAAAGGATTTTCACCCCCTGCATATTCAATGCAATTTGTAACATGAGCGTCGATTTTCCGATGCCGGGCTCACCTCCTACCAGTATCAAAGATCCTTCCACCAAACCTCCGCCAAGTACGCGGTCGAGTTCGCCGTTGCTGGTGGTTATGCGCTGTTCGTTGCCTTGTGCTATTTCTTTGAGCTTTACAGGACGCGATTCAGTAGTTTTAAAGTTGCCTGTAGTTTTAGCTGCAGATTCATCACGCTGAACCACTTCTTCCACAAAAGTGTTCCATTCTCCGCACGAAGTGCATCGCCCCATCCATTTAGCGGATTGGGCTCCGCAACTCTGACAGAAAAATACGGTTTTGGTTTTTGCCATGGTGTAAAGGTAGAAAGAATCCCGGATTTCGGATGTGCGATTTCGGATTAATAGCTCTCGGAGGGAATAGATTTTAACATCCGACTTCCACCTTCCAACATCCGACATCAACAACCATTACTTCCCCAAAATCTTCTTCTCTATCGCCGTCGTAGAATATCCTTCCAGAAACTCAATGGTGACAATTTCACCACCTTTGTTTTTCACGATATCATAACCCACAATATCTTCGGGTTTGTAATCGGCACCTTTCACCAGGATGTCAGGTTGGATTTTTTTGATAAGATTGTAAGGGGTGTCTTCTCCAAAATATACTACAGCATCAACAAACCCAAGAGATGCAAGTACAAATGCGCGTGCAACTTCGTCCTGTATCGGCCGGTTGTTTCCCTTGATTTTACTTACAGACAGATCGGTATTTAATCCAACAATAAGGAGATCACCTAATTCGGAAGCTGCAGCAAGGTAATCAATATGGCCGAGATGCAGAATATCGAAGCAGCCATTGGTAAACACAATTTTCTTTCCCTGGAACTTCCAGATGGCAAGCAAACGACTGAAATCGTTGTCAGAATAGTTAAAAATCTTTTTCCTGATTATTTCAAGCCTTTTCATTTTTTCGGTTATTTAGAATCGGTAATAAAATTAACGAAATAATTCCAACTAACACAATTGTCACGTTCTGGGAGGTCCATATCAACCAGCCCAAGGCGTAACCTTGCATACTTGCAACGCCATAAAGCACAAGTGTTTCAGCAACTATTGCAGGATAAATCCCGATTCCTCCCTGTACAACCATAATCCCGATTGTTCCGAATACAAGTATAGCCAGTCCGGCATCCAGACCTAATCCGCTGCTATCCGGAATGCTGAAGAAAACTACATAAGCCATCAACAGATAGAGTGTCCAGATGGCAAAAGTATAAAAGAAGAATAGCCATTTGTTCCCTACGTTAACAAGGGATTTTATTCCTTCAACAAAGCCAAGTGCCGTATTTTTAATTTTGATGAAAAATTTATTCGCAGTAATTTTCTTTCTGAAAACAAGAAATAGTATGCCAAAAACCACAATGAAAGAAATCATCAGAATGGTAAAAGCACCCGAAAGGTTGTAACTAAGATGCAATTTGGACTGGAGTGGCTTATATATATTTTCATTAATATAACCGGAAAGCCGTTCAGCCTGTAACGCCAGGTTAAGGAAGAACAGCAGGACGAAAACCAGCATATCCAATACCCGTTCGGTTATCACTGTGCCAAAGGATTTCTGGAAAGGTACATTTTCATATTTGGTAAGAATGGTGCAGCGGCTTACTTCACCCAGGCGGGGCAAGGCAAGATTTGCAAAATAACCGATCATAACCGCAAAGAACATATTCCTGTTTCCAGGTTTGTAACCCATGGTTTCAATCAGCATTTTCCAGCGCAAAGCTCGTAAATAATGACTTAGAATGCCAAGGGGAATTGCCATCGCTATCCACCAGTAATTGGCATTGCCCATGGAATGGATGATTTCCTGCTTCTGCTCAGCAGTAAGATTATGCAGAAATATCCAGATAAAAAAAATCCCGATACCCAGGAATACAGAGAAACGGATAATATTCTTGAGTTTTGGATTCAAGGCTTTTAGCTTAATTTGTTGTGTGGAGTAGGGAATACGATGGCTGGCTTGTGTTTTTTTGCTTCTTCAAATTCCATCTGCGCGAACGAAACAATAATAACCAGGTCACCAATCTGAGCTTTGCGGGCAGCGGCACCATTCAATGAAATAACGCCGGTACCCCGTTCGCCACGGATCACATAGGTTTCGAGCCTTTCGCCATTGTTGATATTTACAACCTGAACCTTTTCAAATTCAATGAAGTTTGCTGCATCCATCAGATCTTCGTCAATGGAAATAGAGCCGATATAATTCAGGTTTGCCTGAGTAATGGTGGCTCTGTGTATTTTTGATTTTAAGACTTCAATTATCATAGGACGGCAAAATTACAAAATATTCTTTTACATCGATTTCTCCCGTTTCTGAAAAGGAAATATATTAGTAAAGCCTCCCTGATTTAATTTGGTGACCGGAGAGCGTTAAGCCGGTTAAAAAAAATTCGATAAATAAGAACCTGTTTCTCTTATTGTGTCCAATCAGTTTATCTAAATCCTTGATCAACAATTATATGCCAGGTTATGCATAGTACACAGACAAGCATTTATTAATAATGACCAAATTTTATTAAAAAACAGTTGAAAGCAGTGTAAATCTGTGTAATCTGCGTAACAGTCCGGCTAGCTCATTACAGGTCTGTGGCAAAAATGCCTATTGATAAGACTGATTAGTCACCTCTTATTTTGTGTCAGTCGCTGGTTTATAAACAGGAATAAGAAATGAAAAAACCGTACCCTTACCAAGGGTACTTTCAACGGTGATCAAACCATCGTGTTTTTCAACCATTTCGCGGGTAAGCAGGAGCCCAAGGCCTGATCCTTGTTCCCTGGCCGTACCCGGACTGGAAGGCAATCTGTTGGATGTAAATAACTTATCGCATGTTTCGGTATCCATACCAACACCCGTATCGGCTACTGATATCGTGACAAATTCCCTATCTTTTTCTGAACCCGATGAATTGATTCCTGCTGAAATAATAATTTCGCCACCAATATTCGAAAATTTTATCGCATTCATGACCAGGTTATTCAAAATGGTAACCAACATATTTTTATCAGCAAACAATAAAATATCAGCGTCAACCTGATTGACTATGCCAATTTTTTTGCGGTAGGCCAGGCTAAAGAGAACATTAACCACATCTTCCACAACATCGGATAATCCAAGCTGAATAGGATTAAAAGGCATATGCCCGGTTTGCAGTCGCGACCATGCAAGCAGATTTTCGAGAAGGTTTAATGAATTCTTGACCGAGCCATGGATAATTTTTAAGGAGTCCCTGATTTCATCTTTTGACAGTTCATCAAGGTCTTCAAGCAACATTTCCGTGTAGCCTATCATGCTTGTGTATGGATTGCGCAAATCGTGGGCGATAATGCTAAAAAACTTGTCCTTTGTTTTATTCAATTCTATAAGGCTTGCATTGTACTTCTCCAGTTTCAGACTGGCTTCCGTCCGCGTGGTAACATCACTGAATACACAATGCACACCTGCAGGTTCACCGTTTTGCCGGATCAAGCCAGCTTTAACTTCATATACAACCGGCTCCCCGGAAACCCCATATGCCTTTAGTTCGAATGACTGAACCGATCCTTCAGCCGTCATTTTTGTTTTAATGAAATGTGCAAAGCCAATGCTTTCGTCCCTGATAAATTCAAAAACATTACGTTTCATCAGCGACTCAAGGTCGGTTTCAAGATACCGGAGGAGTGTACGGTTAGCATTGGTAATCTTACCATTTATATCGGTCGTAATTATGAAATCAGTGGCATTATCGAACAGCTCACGATATTTAGTTTCGCTGGCACGAAGCTCCTCTTCAATTTGCTTATAGCTGGTAATATCATGAATTGTTCCTACTATAAATTTTTTGCCCGAAGGCTTTTCGATATACAATTGCTTGTGAGTAACTATAGTATGTAGAGTTCCATCCGACCAGGTGATTTGCTCCTCATTACTGTTATTTCCTGATTTGAAAACCAGTTCATCATTTTTCCAGAATATTTCTGCCTGTTCTTTTGGATACAGATCATAATCTGATTTCCACAGCAAAGCTTCGCGTGTCTGCCCCATCATTTCAACGGCGGCATCATTCAGTACAACCCATTTATGGTCTTCGTCTTTAACAAAAAAGGGTGTTTTGATCGTATTGATAACCAGGTTAAGAAAATCGACCTGTTGGTGGTAATCACTTTCTGCCTTTTTTTGTTTTGTAAGATCATTTACGTAGCCAATGACAGATTCAACTTCACCATAATGATCCAGAATCGGGATAAAACTATACGTGAGGTGAGAAAGTTTAGTTTTACGGCTCAGTTTAATCTGTATCTCTCCATTTACTTCTTCCTTTGCTTCAACGCATCTGCTGAACTGCACACTAAGCCCGGAGCGCACCATACCTTCTATCCTTAAAAAATTCAATTCCAATATAGGAAAGTCATGAGGTATGCGCATGATCTTTTTCATTGTATTGTTTACCTCGAGCAATTGACCATCGGCACTGATCAGCGAAACACCGACAGGAAGATTCATGACAAGCCTGTAATATTTTTGCTCGCTGATCTGTAAGGCATGCTGAATTCCCTGCTGAGAGCTCAGATCCCAGGTAACATTAACGATGTGATTTGTAGTACCTGATGCTTCGCCCAGGATGTAACTGGTTGTTTCAACAAACACAACAGACCCATTTTTATGAACCATCCGATACATGGTAGTCAGAAAATCTGCCCCGTTGTTAAGCTTTTCAAGCGCTTTTTTAACAATCTGTAAATCATCCGGATAAATCAGATTGAGCGAGCCTAATTGCTTGATTTCTTCACTGGTGTATCCAAGCAAGGTTTCGATTGATGGTGATATGTATATAGCAGTACCATCAGGTGTATGAACAGAAGCATAAAGATTGGATGGCAATTCTGTTTCAGAATTAAAACCTCCTGCTATAATCTTTTTCTCGGTAGCCGAAAATACACCGTCAAGAATGTAACAGAATACCCCGCTTTCGTCGGCGTTCCCCGATTCGGCAGTAAATAAAAAAGCCTCCAGATATACTTCAGATAAACCAGCACCCAATAACACTTTACCATGATAAGTAGTGATGCCTTCCTTTATGGCTTTGCGGACCGCTTCAACAAATTGTTTGTTTTGAATATACCCCGTCAGATTGGTTGCAAGCAACTTGTTTCTGCCGATTTTAAATATCTGGATAAACGAGTCGTTACACCCACAAATTTGAAGATCAGCATTAAATCGCAAATAAGGCTTACCGGAAATCAATTTCCGAACAGCCTGATTTACATCAGCACGGCGCTCCAGGTTTGATTCATCAAATACTTTTCGCATGAAACCAATTTTAGTAAGAGAGTGAAATGCAAATAAAAAAAAATCACTAATTATTTAACACACTCATTAGGAATTAATTGGTTAAAAGAAACGACCTGTAGATTGAAGCCGGAATCTTTTGTTGAAGTATTTACAAGTAATGTGTGAGTAAAGTTACGAAGAAAATAAAAAAAACGATTTTCTGTTTTATTAAAAAACGTCAAAACTTAAAAAAGTTATACTTTTGGGCTCTTTCAAATTTCAGATAAAACATTGTAAAACCAATAATTGTTTGAACTACAACAAAAAAAAATCACTGGCTAATCACCGTTTTCAAGATAAAGCCTAAACTACTTACCTTGTAAAAATAATACATATGAAAAATATAATCTTTACCGACAAAGCGCCAAAAGCAATAGGGCCGTACAGCCAGGCTGTCGAAATAAATGGAATGTTGTTTATTTCCGGCCAGATTCCTATAGATCCTGCAACCTCCAAAATTGTTGAAGGCGGAATTAAGGAACAAACCGAACAAGTGTTGAAAAACATTGGCGCTATTCTGGCTGAGGCCGGTTACACTTTTGCGGACGTGATTAAATCAACCTGCCTGCTTAGTGATATGGATAATTTTGCTGCTATGAATGAGGTCTATGGCAAATACTATCCTGAAAACAGTCCTGCACGCGCGGCGTATGGCGTTGTGAGACTTCCGCTTGGAGCGCTGATCGAAATTGAAACGATTGCTGCGAGATAATGGGAATTGGTAAATTGTTAATCGTTAATCGTAACACTTCGGCTTCGCTCAGTGTAAAATCGTTAATCGTTAATCGTAACACTTCGGCTTCGCTCAGTGTAAAATCGTTAATCGTAAATCGTAAATCGTAACACTTCGGCTTCGCTCAGTGTAAAATCGTTAATCGTAAATCGTAAATCGTAACACTTCG
>CAIRMR010000129.1 GCA_903879715.1 uncultured Bacteroidales bacterium | reverse complement strand
TTAGTATCAGCTTTTTTTAGATTCTTTATTCTTCGGTTTAGCTTCGTTCTCAATTGTATAAACAAAAAAAGCTGTCATAATTAATATAACAGCTTTTTTTATGCATGTTTTCAATTATTGTAACTAATCAGTTCATTTAAAACATTGACAAACAGATATTTGCCACAGATTACACAAATTACGCAGATAAATTAAGATAACGTATGCTCAAACTTCATCTAAAAAACTGCTAAGCGCAGTTTTAATCTGTGTAATCGGCGTAATCTGTGGCTAAAATGCCTTTTGAGTAGGCTGATTAGTTACCAATTATTTAATTCCGGTAATGAATTTATCAGTAAGCAGCGAATAAATAAGTTTGGCTACCAGGTAATCAGGGGCTTTGTTTTCCTTGTTAGGTACAAGTTCCGTGATGTCAAATCCAACAATATTTACCTGTTCGCTTATTTTTTTAAGAATATTGATAATGTCGAACCAGTTCATTCCTCCAGGCTCAGGTGTACCTGTTGATGGCATAATAGATGGATTAAGTACATCAAGGTCGATAGTGATATAAACGTTACGGGAAAGTTTGTTCAGCAGTTCATACATCCATGTCGACTGATCATAAATCTGCATAGCGTAAAATACACGATCAGGTTTTATGTCTTCGCGTTCACCGGCACTCATACTGCGTATACCAACTTGTACAACAGGAGCCATTTCCGATGCCCTTGCCATTACGCAATGATGATCGACTTTTGAACCATTATACTCATCCCTCATATCAGCATGGGCATCAAACTGAAGTATAGTTAAATCACTGAACTGCTCGCTGGCTGCTTTAAAAGCACCTATACTAACGGTGTGCTCTCCACCCAGAATTACCGGGAATTTCTTTTTTTTATACAGGGCTTTTACCCTTGCATACACCTCATCAACCATGGCTTCAGGCGATGAAGCTTCCAAAACAGGTTCTGCAGTATGAATACCTAATTTATGAACTTCGCTATCGGTATCTATATCATACATTTCAAGGTTGGTTGATGCCTCCAGAATTGCTTTTGGCGCCTTATCGGAACCTTTAATCCATGTAGTGGTTCCGTCGTAAGGAACAGGAAGGATTACAATTTTTGAACTTTCGAACGTAGTGAATTCTTTTGGTAGATCACCATACTGTTTCATATAAGTTAAGTTTTAAGTTCTAAACCATTATTTATCAAGAACATGGAATGTATTGCAGCGAATTCTAGTTTTTAAAATTGTACTTTAATATGGACTAAATGACTGTAATACAGATAAATGGTAAAGGTGTGGTTAATTTGCTCATCGTGTTTCAGAAATGCGAAAATACAATTTTTTTCATACATGCAATACAAATCCTTATGTTAAAAGTTTGAATAAGGAATTTTAAAGCCTAAGGTTATTTGCTTTTGATGGATCTGAATTTGAAAATTAACTAAGAAAGATAAATAAAAAGTCTTCTTCAACGGAGTTCCACGTTGATATTTTTTATTTTGTGCTAAATGTTTTTCATTTTTAAAACATTTGACATCAACACAGAATAAATAATGACAAAGTATCAGAAAGCGCAGTCTAATATCCTAGAATTTTCAGCATTGATTTATGACTTTGCTCCTTGGCAAAAAGCTTGGTAAAATATTCGCCATCTTCATCAATATCAATAATTATATGTTTGGGTGCCGGTATCAGGCAGTGCTGAATGCCACCATAACCAGATAATGATTCCTGGTAAGCGCCGGTATGAAATAATCCGATGTATTGTGGCTCATCATCCATCAACTTGGGTAAAAAGATTGCATTCGTGTGTGCTTCAGCATTATAGTAATCTTCGCTGTCACACGTTAAGCCACCGAGAAAAACCCTTTCGTATTCCTGGTCCCAATGATTTATTGCCAAAAGAATGAATTTCTGGTTTATCGCCCAGGTATCTGGCAAAGTAGTAATAAATGAACTATCAATCATATTCCACAACTCACGGTCGTTTTGGCGTTTCTGGTCGATGATGCTGTAGAGTATTGCCCCACTTTCGCCCACGGTAAATGATCCGAACTCAGTAAATACATCAGGCTCCTGGGTTCCGTTACGCTGACAGATACCCTTGATCTGAGCAATAATCTCCTCTGCCATATAGGCATAATCAAAATCAAAATTTAGCGAGTTTTTGATAGGGAAACCTCCGCCGATATTGAGTGAAGTAAGCTGGGGACAAACCGCTTTCAATTCACAATAAACCTGTACACATTTTGATAGTTCATTCCAGTAATAGGCCGAATCCCGGATCCCTGTGTTTATGAAGAAATGCAGCATCTTAAGTTCAAACTTAGGATTGTTTTTAATTTCTTCTTCGTAATACGAAACGATATCATTGTACCGAATACCAAGTCGTGACGTATAAAAATCGAATTTAGGTTCTTCTTCCGAGGCTATGCGTATGCCAATCTTGATTTTGCGTGTAATATTACGATCGTATTCGTCAAGTTCAAATTTGTTATCAAGAATAGGAATTACATTATCAAATCCTTCTTCAATCAGGTTGCAAATGTTTTCGATATACTGCGGACGTTTGAATCCGTTGCATATAATGTAGGTTTCTTTCTTTAACTTGCCTGACTCGTATAGAGATTCTATTATAGGAATATCGAACGCCGATGAAGTCTCGATATGGATATCGTTTTTCAACGCTTCTTCGAGTACGAACGAAAAATGTGAACTTTTTGTGCAGTAGCAAAAATTATAACTTCCTTTATAGTCTGACTTAGCTATAGCCACATTAAACATCCGTTTTGCTTTCTGTATCTGCTTGGTTATTTTGGGCAGGAATGTAACGCGCAAAGGTGTTCCATACTGCTTAATAACTTCCATAAGTGGAATGTTGTTGAAAAATAACTCATTGTCATCAACTTTAAATTCTTCAGTCGGGAAGTCAAAAGTTTGATCAATCAGGTCGAGATATTTGTTTTTCATCAGAATGTTGTTGTTTCCTTTTGTTGGAACAAAATTATATAATTCTGATTAGCTTTGCTATAAAAATTTATTCCAACTTCATTGCATTGGTTATAAATATAGAATTTAACTTACTTGCTTTAGTGAATTACGTAAATATATCAATTGCTTATTAGTGATAAATCTTTAGATCTTAGGTTTAATTAAAACTTGAGTGTAATAATAAATTCTAATTTAAGGGAATTGAATAGGATTATTCATAGGATGTAATCCGTTTAATTAGTTAATATTTTCTAAATCATATGCACTACATGTTTAATTTTGTTCTCTTAAAAGCAAAATAAATTAAACCATGCAAAATATTGATTCAATAAAAACACCTTCAGTAGATTATTCTGTTCATCCCTTAATCGCGGCCAGATGGAGTCCTCGCGCATACGACACAAAGCCGGTCGAAAGTGAAAAACTTCAGCGGATTTTCGAAGCAGCCCGATGGACGGCTTCTGCAAATAATCTACAACCCTGGTATTTCATGGTTGGCTTAAAAGGAGATGAGGTTTACCAAAAAATAGTTGACTCATTGGTTGAATTTAACCAGATGTGGGCTATAAATGCACCAGTCTTGGTACTGGCTATTGCCAAAACTACCAACGCAAAGGGTGAGCCAAACAAGAGTTATGCCTACGATTTGGGGCAGTCAGTAGCAATGCTTTCACTGCAGGCTATGGAAGAAGGGATTTATACGCATCAAATGGGAGGTTTTGATGCATCGGCGGTAACGCTGGCACTGGAAATTCCTGAAGATTATAAAATTCTCGTAGCATTTACACTTGGATATCCTGGTGATGCAGGAATACTTCACCCCAACCTGCAGAAACTTGAAATGAGTCCACGCAGCCGTCGGTCAGTGAGTGAATCGGTATTTACAGGATCTTTCGGGCATAAAGCTGATTTTCTGTAATCGATTTTCAAACCTGTTTGTTATTACCTTTGCTGCAACAAAACTTTTTTTATGCGATATATCTTTGCTTTGCTTTCTATCTTAGTAATAGGATCATTTACTTCATGTAAACAAAAAACTGCACAAACTTCTGATGAGTCAGCCGATGCGGACATTGCCAAAACAATAAAAGCGGCTGATTTTAATGCTGATACAGCTTATTATTTTGTGAATGAACAGGTGAAATTTGGCCCCAGGGTTCCAAACAGCAAATCACACGTAAAATGTGCAAGTTGGCTTGAAGCAACGTTAAAGAAGTACACTCCGAATGTTATTGTTCAGCCGTTTACTGCTAAAGCATTTGATGGAACCGTGCTGAATTGCAGCAATATTATCGCATCATTTAATCCTAAAAGCACAACGCGGATTTTGCTTTGTTCGCATTGGGATTCGCGGCCATTTGCTGATAATGATCCAGATTCGGCATATCATAGCACTCCCATTGACGGAGCTAACGACGGAGCCAGTGGAGTAGGCATTTTATTGGAAATTGCCCGCCAGCTTAAGATTTCACCTGCTGCAATCGGTGTTGATATTCTATTGTTAGATGGCGAAGATTACGGAGCTCCACAGGATGCCGGTTTTACGGGTAGCGATGATTGGGCGTTGGGATCTCAGTATTGGTCGCGGTATCCGCATGTGCCATCCTACACTGCACGTTTTGGGATTTTACTGGATATGGTTGGTGCCGAAAACGCTATTTTTACTTTAGAGGGAACGAGCATGTATTATGCTCCTGATTTTGCCCAAAGAGTGTGGAATTTGGGAGCATCGATCGGGTATAGTGATTATTTTTCGACTGAACGCACCATTGCAATAACGGATGATCATGTCTACATTAATCAGCTGCGTCAGGTTCCTACCATTGACATTATTCAGCATGACCAATTAACTCAATCGGGGTTTTACCAGTACTGGCATACTATGAAAGATAATATGAAAGGGATTAGTAAGCCTACACTTATGGCAGTTGGGCAGACGATATTGACTGTAGTGAGGAATGAGAAATGAGTTTTCATTAATAGGTGTAAAATCTAATATAATCTCTTACATTTAATAAAAATGGGCATTCGTTTGAGTGCCCATTTTTATTAATATACTTTCAACAAGAAGATAACTTTCAACAAGAAGATAACTTACAAATTATAGTAAATCGTTTGCCAGGTTAGCTAATTCTGATCTTTCTCCTTTCTCAAGCCTTACATGCGCATACATAGGATGCGACTTTACCTTGTCGATAAGGTACGAAAGCCCGTTACTCTGGGAATCGAGGTAAGGTGTATCGATCTGGAAAATATCGCCTGTAAAAACGATTTTAGTATTTTCTCCTGCGCGGGTGATAATAGTTTTTACCTCATGCGGGGTCAGATTCTGCGCTTCGTCCACGATAAAAAATACATTACTTATGCTTCGTCCGCGAATGTAAGCCAGGGGCGTAACAACTAGTTTTTCATTTTGCAGGGATTCTGTAACTACTTTATGCTCCTTGTCTTTTTCTCCAAACTGGCTTTGGATAAATTTCAGATTGTCATAGAGTGGCTCCATGTAAGGGCCTATTTTTTCCTTCACATCTCCAGGCAAAAATCCTATCTCTTTGTTACTGAGCGGAACAATAGGCCGGGCGAGGTATATTTGCTTGAAATCGCGCCTTTGTTCAATGGCACCAGCCAATGCAAGTAAAGTTTTTCCCGTACCGGCTACGCCTTGTAATGTAACCAGCTTAATATTGGGATCCATTATCGCATGGAGAGCAAAAACCTGTTCGGCATTACGGGGAATAATACGGTAGGCAGGGCGTTTATCCAGTCGTTCTATTCGCTGGGTAGTAGCATTATAAAATGCCAGCGCCGAGTTTTTGGTGTTTTTCAGGATGTAATAATGATTTGGTATTGCGCTTTGAACGCCAATATCACTTAACTCACAATGCCCGTTCTGATAGATCGAGTCAATGACCTTTGAAGGTAATCCTTCAATCACTGTTTTTCCAGTGTATAATCCTTCAGGGTCCTTGATTTTCCCGGTAAGGAAATCCTCGGCTTGTATATTCAGCGATTTGGCTTTCAGCCGGAGGTTAACATCTTTCGAAACCAGCGTAACTTTACAATCAGGATTTTCTTTTGCAATAGCCAGAGCGGCATTGAGTATCCGGTGATCAGGTTTGTTTTCGCCAAAAATATCACGGGCATCAATATCGCCTTTTTCAATCATGATCACTTTAAACTTTCCTCCTTTGGATTTGGGAAGAGTGAGCCACTTGGTGAGTGTTCGTTTTTCCGAAAGCCGGTCGATGATTCGAATAAATTCGCGTGCCTCAAAGTTTATATTGTCATTGCCTTTTTTAAAATTATCCAGCTCTTCGAGAACTGTAATTGGAATTGCGACATCATTATCGTCGAAACTGTTGATAGCGTCGTGATTATAGAGAATCACACTGGTGTCGAGAACGAATATTTTTTTCTGCTTTTTAATGGGTTTTGAAGCGGGTTTTACTGGCATACGAATTTAGTTTAGATGGTTGGACCAGTTAAAAATGTAGTTCTGCCTTTGCGTTGCATACATTTATATTTGCCATGGGCAGCATATATTTGCAGCAGGAGTTTGGAACAGTATTTGAAATTTGCAGGCTGAAAACAGAGTTTCATATTCCGATATTTCAAATTTTCTGATAATAAATCGCCTTATGTTGCATACAAAATAACATATAGAAAGTCTGTTTATTACAGTATCGTCAGAAAGATTATTAAAAAGTTATAAACAGGAATATCATCTGTGTTCATTTATAAATATTTAACAGGAAAATCAAAACATTAATGCGGATGATTCGTTTAAAATTTATATCAAATACTTTACATCTATTATAATCGGTTTAAAAATGAAAAACGAAATGTATACTCTTATCACAGGTGCTTCGGGTGGCATTGGCCACGACCTGGCATTGTTAGCTGCCGCCGACGGTAAAAACCTGGTACTGGTAGCGCGCTCAGTCGAAAAGCTTGAGCAATTGGCCGAAACAATCCGGAAAAAAAATAAAACTGAAGTAATATCAATTGATGTTGACCTTTCGGATGAGACGGGTGTAAACACTTTGATTTCGGAAATTACGAAGCGGGGTATTCAAATAGATTCTTTAATAAACAATGCCGGATTTGGTGATTTTAGTGACTTTGCCAAAGCTGATCTTCCTAAAAATATGGAGATGATCCGTCTGAATATTAGCGCGCTTACCCAGCTTAGTCATTTCGCTTTGCAGGGAATGCTTAAGGAAGGAAGAGGAAAAATAATGAATGTCGCCTCCACTGCCGCATTTATGCCAGGGCCTGGAATGGCGGTGTATTATGCCAGCAAGGCTTACGTTTTATCTTTCTCGGAAGCTTTGACCCGCGAAATGAAAGGCACCGGTGTAACAGTCACAACACTTTGTCCCGGCCCTACTGATACCGGATTTGCATCTTCGGCAGGACTTGGTAAATCGCTTATGCATTGGATATTGCCACCGGCAACTTCAATGGAGGTTGCCAAAGCTGGTTACAAAGCAATGATGAAAGGAAAAGCTATCGAGATACCTGGGTTTACGAATAAGTTAAGCGCTATGTCACCTCGTTTTACACCTCGGAGTATGGTAAGGAATATGATTTATGGGATACATAAGAATCATTGATCAAGGGGAGATAAGGGAGATTGTCAAAAAGGAGAAAGAGATATTGTTGATTCGTGATTTGTGAATTGCGAATTGTGATTTACGGCATTGATTCTGTAACTTGAAGATTCCATAATTCTTGTTTTTATAAACCGAAGTACCCTATTTATAAATCATCATTTTTAGCTTATCTAAATCGAATCCATTTTTGACCAGCCTATCAGTAATATAATGCCAGGTTTCTTTTTGCATTTCAGATGTACGGCATAATATCCAAAGGTATTTGCGGCTTGGGCCTGATACCACTGCCCAGGAATAATCCTCAGCTTTGTCTATGATCCAATAATCGGATTTAAAAGGCCAGAAGAACTGCACTTTGAGTTTTACATTGTTGGTTTCTTTTACCGGGAATGCTTTGCCTGTAATGGATTTGACCTTGCCATTCACGCTTCCTTTGCGGCACGAATTAAATACTTTCACATAGCCTTCATCCGTAAGGGTGTAATCTGCCGTTACACAATAACAGTCCTTTTGAAACGGCATGGGATACGATGCGATTTCGAACCATTTACCGGAATATTTTTGTAAATCGATTGTATCAGTTACTGTTGGAGGAATTTGACTCATGATGCAAGAGGAAATTAGCAATTGAAAGGTAGTGAGAAATATAGCTTTACTATGTTTCATTTTAATTTAGTGATTTGATGTAAAGGTAGTTTAAATGTGATGTTTAAGGTCCCTTAAAGAATATTAAAAATTTCCATTTTCGTATTTTAGGGTTAAGAGGATGGGTTTTTTATTGTTATCTTGAAACTTTGAAGCTTATCTGATTTAGAAATAGTAAAGCCGCAAGAGATATGATCTTTGCGGCTTTTTGTTCAGTAAACATAAGTTCTATTTCTCAGCTGGTTTATCACCCACCATCAGGATTTCGCTAGCGACAATTTCAGTGGTAGTATGCTTTGCTCCATTTTTGTCTTCCCAGTTACGATAGGTGATGCGGCCATCGATGGCAATTTCCTTGCCTTTTTTCAGGTATTTTTCACAAATGGTAGCCAGGTTGCCCCAGGCTACAATATTGTGCCATTCAGTTGAGTCTTTTTTGTTACCTTCTTTATCGGTATAGCTTTCACCGGTAGCTAATGAAAAGGTTGCTACTTTGTTGTCCTTTTCGAGGTTGCGGATTTCCGGGTCCTGGCCGAGGCGGCCGATTAGTTTTACATTGTTGCGAAGTGTGTTCATTTTGGTAAGGATTTAGGGGTTAGGATTTTGGGTTTCGTAATTTAAAAGTGTTGTTTTGATGAATATTTTATTTAGTTTCTGTATATGCGGAAAAAAAGATGATGCAATTACAGTTTCCGACTAATCATTTGTTGTTTTGAGCAATTTTGTAACCTATTACTGGTCTTTCTGTCTTCACTGATTCATCGCGCATCAAGGCTCTTAAAGCCTGGAAAACCACTTTGAATTGTTTGTCATACCTGCTTTCTAATTCTTCGATTTTCTTCGACAGTTCAGCATTTTTTGACAGAATTTCTCTCAATTTCACAAATGCCCTTACAACCAGGACGCTTGTTTCTATTGCTAAAGGAGAACTTAGAACACTGGCAAGCATTAAGGCACCATGTTCGGTAAAAGCATAGGGATTTGACGTGGAAAATTTTAATTTGGTAAGGTGGTCGCAAAATGCGACCACCTCTTGTTTCTCTTCATTCGTCAATTGAAACATGAAATCAGGAGGAAATCGGTTTATATTTCTCTTAACCTGCTCATTTAATCTTTTTGTTTTTACACCATAAATTTCGGCGAGGTCAATATCGAGCATTACTTTTTGTCCCCGGATATATAGAATCGCATTGCTGATTCTGTTGTCTAAGATTGAAGTTATATTTTTCATGTTTACAAGAGCTAAAATGTATAGCCTTTTGGTATTGGATCTATTTTCTGGATTCACTGTTTGAGCCAACAAAAAGAAGTTCGCTAGCTACAACTTCACTGGAGTAGTGTTTTATTCCATTCTTATCTACCCAGTTGTGGTAGGCAAGGTGACCGTCGATAGCTATTTCCTTGCCTTTTTTCAGGTATTTTTCACAGACAACTGCCAGGTTACCCCAGACAACAATATTGTGCCATTGGGTTTGTTCCTGTTTGCTGCCCTCTCTGGTTGTATAACTTTCACTGGTTGCCAGCGAAAAGGTTGCGACTTTGTTTCCAGTGTCCAGGAGTTTTACTTCGGGATCCTGGCCTAAGCGACCGATTAGTTTTACTGAGTTGCGTAATGAGTTCATTGTGAAATGGATTTAGGGGTTAGGGGTTTGGGGATAGGGTTAGGACATTATTTTTTACCATCATTGTTTGATCCAACAAACAAAAAGTCGTTGGCTACAATTTCCGAACTGATGTGCTTTGTTCCATTCTTGTCTTCCCAGCTATGGTAGGTAAGCCGTCCGTCGATAGCTATTTCTTTTCCTTTTTTAAGGTATTTTTCACAGATGCCTGCCAGGCTGCCCCATACAACAATATTGTGCCATTGGGTTTGTTCCTGTTTGCTTCCGTCTTTTGCGGTAAAGCTATCGCTGGTTGCCAGCGAGAATTTTGCGAATTTGTTTCCTTTGTCCAGAGTTTTTACTTCAGGATCCTGGCCTAAGCGACCAATTAATTTTACTGAGTTGCGTAGTGTGTTCATGGCGTTGTGTGTTTTAAAGGTTAATTAATAGGGATTTCAAAATGTGTTTAGGTTCGTCAACCGGTTTGTTCCGATTTGATGAAGCAAAGGTATAGTGAGGGTTTTGTGTGATTCGGTTATTAAATATTTGTATTCGGATAAAAATATTTACAAACGTTTGTTGTCGTTTATAATTGGATGTTTTATACCTTTACATTTGTGTAAGGTTTATAATACTTGAGATTAAATTATTTCAGGAGAGAAATGTAAGTTTTATTGATTTGTTGTTTAGACTTTTCAGGAGATTGACGCTATAGATTTATCAAATATTTAAAAGACCGTTTATGGAAAAAGTATGCCTCGACTGTGGTGAACCCATCACAGGAAGAATGGATAAGAAGTTCTGTTCAGATATGTGCCGGAACAACTATAACAACCGGTTGAACAGCGAAGTCACCAATTATATGCGCAACGTGAATACTATTCTGCGTAAAAACCGAAGGATATTGTCGGAACTTATTCCCCGGGAAGGGAAAATAAACCTTCATAAGGATAAATTGTCGAACAAAGGTTTCAATTTCAATTACTTCACGCATTTATACACTACACAAAAAGGCAGTTCGTACCGCTTTGTTTATGAATACGGTTACCTGCCATTGGATAATGATTTTTATATGCTGGTGATCAGGGAACAAAAGACATAAGCATTCCTTCATATTTATCTGTCAGGTATACTCTCAAATAGATAATAAAAATTTATTTGATTATCATAGCCTTTTGTGTGTTTTCATTTAGGATGCTGATATAAAACTTTGCGTACTAATTCCTTTTATGATTGTACCTTTACCACATCAATGATCAATAGAGAAAGACGGTCAGAACTGCAATCCGTTTACTGAAAATGCTGTCAACTCATTTCCAGATAACTACTAACCTATAACAGAACAAGCAATGGCAAAACCTAAAAATATAGCCCTCGTGGCACATGATAACTGCAAAAAAGACCTGGTTGAATGGGTTCAATGGAACTGGGAAATTCTGAAAGACCATAAGATTGTATCTACAGGAACCACCGGTCGTATGGTAGCCGAAGCTCTGGCTTCACGCATGGACGAAGACAAACTAAAAGGTCTCAATATAAAAAGACTGAAATCCGGCCCTTTTGGAGGAGACCAGCAAATGGGCGCATTGATTGCCGAAGGTAAAATTGATGTTCTGATCTTTTTCTGGGATCCCATGGAGCCGCATCCACACGAAGTAGATGTAAAAGCGCTTGAGCGTATTTCGGTTTTATACAATATACCTGTGGCTTGTAACCGTTCAACAGCTGACTTTATTATTTCTTCAGAATTATTTAAAACCGATTACAAGATTATTGCTACCGATTATTCGTGGTACCTGAACAGGAAGATTACGCTTTAAAGCTGGAAGTCAGAGGTCGGAAGTCAGAAGTGAGTTATATTTAGTGCGTTGAGTTGATAGAGAATTGATCTTTAACAACAATTATAGTTAACGTATTGCAAATATTTCTTGTAATCTACTAAATACTGCAACTACAGTCTTCCGACTGCCGACTTCGGACTCCCGGCATCTTACATTCAACCAAATCCGTATCTTTACGCTTCCAAAACAACCACCGTGGAAAAACTTTTTCTGTTAGATGGCATGGCGCTGATATACCGTGCATTTTTTGCCATGCAGCGCACACCGCGTTACAATTCCAAAGGGCTGAATACCTCAGCTATTATGGGATTTGCCAATACGTTGTATGAACTTTTAAAGAACGAAAAGCCTTCGCATATTGGTGTGGCTTTTGATACCCAGGCACCAACAGCACGGCATACTGACTTTGTTCAGTATAAAGCCAACCGGCAGGCAATGCCTGAGGACCTGGCCGCATCAATTCCTTATATTAAAGAGCTTATCCGCGCATTCAATATTCCCACACTTTACGTGGAAGGCTATGAGGCTGATGATGTTATCGGCACTTTGGCCAAGGAAGCTGAACAGGCAGGTTACCAGGTATATATGGTTACTCCGGATAAGGATTTCGGACAGTTGGTAAGCGAAAACATTTTCATGTACAAACCTGCCAAGGCTGGTGAAAGACCTGTAATTATGGGTGTGCCTGAAGTTTGTGAGAAATTCGGGATTAAAAATCCGCTTCAGGTAATTGATTTCCTGGGATTGATGGGCGATGCTTCGGATAATATTCCGGGAATTCCTGGCGTAGGGGAGGTGACGGCAAAGAAACTTCTGGCTGAATTCAATTCGGTGGAAGAGTTGCTCGAGAAAGCTCATACTATAAAAAACGATACATTAAGAAACAAGGTTGAAAATGGTCGCGAGTCAGCTATAATTTCGAAACAGCTGGCTACTATTATTCTTGATGTTCCCATTGAATTTAACGAAACTCACCTTCATCTTGATCCACCGGATGTTGAACGACTAAAGACTCTGCTTGATGAACTGGAATTCCGGACTTTTGCTCAGCGTGTATTTACAGATTTGTCGTTAAATCCCGGCGGAATACAAACTGCAAAGGCAACAAAACCTTCTGCTTCCAGGCCTGCAACTTCAACCGGCCAGGGCGATTTATTCAGCATAGCTGAAGTTCCTTTTGAACCTTTAGAAAGTTCCTTGAAAACCATTGAGAATACTCCTCACGAATACCGGGCAGCCGATACTGAAAGCAGTATTACGGAACTTTTAAGTGAGCTTGAAAATTCCGAATCTTTTTGTTTCGATACAGAAACTACCGGCCTTGATACCATTACGGCCGAGCTGGTTGGAATGTCGTTTGCCACCATTCCGGGCAAAGCCTGGTATGTGCCGGTTTCTGAAAACAGGGAAGAAGCGAATGCATTGGTAGCCAGGTTTAAATCCGTTTTCAGCAATCCTGCCATCGGCAAGACCGCTCAGAATATGAAGTTCGATATAGCAGTTCTTGGTAATTATGGCATTGAAATATCCGGACCAACTTTTGATACCATGCTTGCGCATTACCTGATTGAGCCGGATATGAGGCACAATATGGATTTGCTTGCTCAGACTTACCTGAATTATTCGCCTGTCAGCATCGAAGAACTGATTGGTAAAAAAGGAAAACTACAGACAACCATGCGTTCAGCGCCTCTTGAACAGATTAAAGAATACGCTGCCGAAGATGCCGATATCACACTTCAACTTCGCAACATTCTTGAGCCAAAATTAAAAGAGACGGATACTCTTAAAATATTCAATGAGATTGAAATGCCGCTGGTTCCTGTTCTGGCAGGAATTGAAGCAGCTGGTGTGAAACTGGATTCAAAAGCACTGAACGAGTTTTCAAAAGAGCTCCACCACGAAATCATCAAAGTTCAGGAAGAAATCTGGCAGCATGCCGGAGTAGAATTTAACATAGCTTCTCCCAAGCAATTGGGTGAAATACTTTTCGACAGGCTTAAAATTGACGACAAGCCTAAAAAGACAGCTACCAAACAATACCAGACCGGTGAAGATGTACTGCAAAAGTTAGTTCATAAGCATCCGATGGTTCAGCTTATTCTAGATTTCCGTGGACTGAGCAAACTGAAATCGACTTATGTAGATGCACTTCCATTGCTTGTAAACCCGGTAACCGGTCGAATTCATACCAGTTACAACCAGGCTGTTGCAGCTACAGGAAGACTGAGTTCTACCAATCCTAACCTGCAAAATATTCCCATTCGCACCGAGCGTGGCCGCGAAATCCGCAAAGCATTTGTTCCAAGAAACGAAGAATACACCTTGCTTTCTGCCGATTATTCGCAGATTGAACTCCGCATTATCGCTTCCATGAGTAATGATGAAGCCATGAAAGAAGCGTTCCGCCAGGGATTGGATATCCACACGGCTACCGCGGCTAATATTTACAAAGTTTCCCTCGACCAGGTGGATAGGGATATGCGCCGCAATGCCAAATCGGTGAATTTTGGGATTGTTTACGGTATTTCTGCTTTCGGGCTAAGCGAGAATCTTGGTATTCCCCGCAAGGAAGCGGCAGAGATCATTGATACCTATTTTGCAACGTTTCCAGGAATTAAAAAATTTATGGATGGCACCCTGGTTTCAGCCCGCGAAAAAGGGTATGTGGAAACATTGATGGGCCGCCGCCGTATTATCCGTGATATTAATTCAGCCAATGGTGTAATGCGTGGCTTTGCCGAACGAAATGCCATTAACGCACCCATCCAGGGTTCAGCTGCCGATATGATCAAAATTGCGATGATCAATATTTACAATGAATTCCAGAAACGCAAACTGCAAAGCCGTATGACCATGCAGGTGCATGACGAACTTGTATTTGATGTTTATAAACCGGAAGTGGACCAGGTAAAGCAGATTGTCGGTGATTTGATGCGTACGGCTTTGCCGCTTGATGTTCCTGTGGAGGTGGAGATGAATACAGGGGATAACTGGCTGGCGGCGCATTAAGGGGTCGTTTACTATTAATTTTTTTACTTTCAGAAGGGGCGAGGGGGAGAGACGGCGAGGGGAGATAGCTAAAAGTATCTGCTAAAATATAAACATCAACCTGGTATTCTTCCGTCTTCGGACTTTTAGCTTCCGACTTGTACTTAATTATACTTTACTAAAATAAAAAATCAACATGTTTTTACCCTTGATCCCTGAAGGGAACATGTTGATTTTTCATTTTACCCACTCTTTGGTAAAGCGTTAAAAAAACTGAAAAATCCTACTGGATTCTGTTTTTGGTAAATCAGAAATAACAGATTATTATTAAGATGTAAATTTAAACAGTCTCTTAGAATATCTCAAAATAAAAAAACAGGGGAAGGAAATATTCCAACCCCTGTGCAGTAAACGATTTTAAAACTACTTATCTTTCGAAAATTTCACTGGCATATTAAACTGTACAGCTACAGCTTTACCACGTTGAACACCAGGTAGCCATGCAGGCATCAAGTTTACAACTCTTAATACTTCTTCGTCATACGTTTTTCCCAATCCGCGAAGAATTTTAGCATCCTTAATTGAGCCGTCTTCTTTCACAACAAAAGTAACATAAACTGTACCTTCCAAACCTTCTTTTAATCCTTCTGATGGAACTTTTAAGTTATTAGAAAGGAATTTGACGCGTTCATTTTCCCCTCCAGGGAAGGAAGGTAATTGTTCTACCACTGTAAAAACCCCTTCTTTATCACTTATTTCAATTTTTACACCTTGCTTTATTATGATATTTTTATTCTTGCCTGAGTTATCTTCAGTCGCATTTCCTTTCTTAGTAGTAATAAGAACAACTCCGTTTTTCCCTTTTTCTCCATAATGAATGGTAGCACTTTCGTCTTTTAATACGGAAACTGATTCAATTGCATCTGGAAGAAGTGCTTTAACCGTTGCTTCATCCGAAGGAGCACCATCAAGCACATAATAAGGCGTTGGCTTTATGCTCTGATTTTCGTTGGGATACGAAACAACAACCTCCGTCAACTCTTGAACATTTTTCACCATTTGAATAATGGCATTATTGTTATCCGATTTAAATTCATTAAATGAGGTATTAAATCCAATGTGAGAAAACATAAGTATTAAGTCCGATGATTCAGATTTAATTTTAAAAGCTCCGTTTTTATCTGTAGTTGTCCCAGTATTTGTCCCCTGAATAATAATTGATACTCCTTCAATTGGTTTGGATGTAGACGCATCAACAACTTTGCCTTTTATCAGTATTGGCCCTTTTTCTGAATCAGATATATTCAGGGAAGTGCTGTTATCAGGTAGAATATTTATCCCTGTAATCTGTTGAGTAAGTGTTCCAACCTTTTCAACTACCGGATTTACTATATGTTCCGGGTTTGAAAAAGCCATAAGCAGAATAGCTGTCAAAGGAATAAAAAGCAGCACTCTAATCTTTGCCAGTTGCGGTGATTTCATTTTAGTCATCATAACGATACGTTTTAAGATAAGTGATTGATTAAATTGGTGAGATATGGTAAATACCGGGCCGCCTAATGCCTGGTTTACTAATAAGGCCTGGTAATTTCCTTTTGATACTCCTTGTTTCAGAACTTCTTCATCAGCCATATATTCATGCACTTCTTTAAGCGAACGCTCATATAACCAAACTATGGGATTGAACCACTGAATAATTGTTACAACTTCGATCAGGAAAAGGTCGATAAAATGATATTGGCTCAGGTGAGACTTTTCATGTGCCAGGATACTTTCGAATGATGTTTCCTCCATTTTTGAAGCAGGAATAAATATTTTGCTGAAATAAGCAAAAGGCGTTATATCCTTCTCAACCAGAACAATGGTATGCCTGCCTTTGGTAATTGTCCGCGACATTTTCGAAATCACATGAATGTAAATGGATTGATAAATAAGCCTGAAAAGAGTGATTGCCAAACCAGCAAAATAGATGAGCAATACAATTTCGCGCAGTCCCCAAAACGGTTCAGGCTTGCTTACAATCTGAACAACAGTTGATAAGTCCATACTCATTACAGGAATATTGGCAGCTACCACATCCGGCGTAAGGTCGATTTTGATTAATGGCAAAACCAGTGATGCTATCAATGAGGTTGCCAGGGTTAAGCGATTCAAACCAAAATGTGTTGATTTACGCATCAGCAACCAGTAAAACAGGTAGAAAACACTAAGTGCTATACCCGATTTTATTAGGTATTCAACTATATTATCCATTATTTTCGTTATTAGTTTTGTTAAGCTCCTTTTCGGTGAGGCGCATAATTTCTTCGAGTTCAGTCATGGACAGGTTGTTCTCCTGTGCAAAGAATGCTGCCATTTTAGGGAATGAGTTATTGAAATATCCCGAAAGGAACTGATTGAAATATTCACCGGCATATTCATCCTTAGTCACAAGCGCAAAATATTCGTAGGTATTCCCATATTGGGTGTGGCTTACAAACTCTTTTTTCTCCAATACCCTGATAACGGATAAAACCGTAGTATAAGGTGGTTTCGGATCAGGAAACTGTTCGAGAATATCTTTAACGAATCCTTTTTCGAGCCTCCACAAAATCTGCATTACATCTTCTTCGGCTGTAGTTAGTTTTTTCATAAAGGGAGAACTTTGATAAAATGAATATTATTTCACGGCAAATATACAACTGCAAAAGCAGTTATGCAACTGTAATTGCAGTAATATAACTGATATTTCAGTAAATAATTTATAAATAATTGATATACAGGAATATAAAAATGATAAACTTTATAAATACTTATTTTGCGAATAATATTTTAAGCTCAAATTATATAATTTCAATCGCTGAAATCAAAACATTACTCATTAACTGCCACTATTTCGCCTGGAAATGAAGCAAAATGAAGCATATAATTTCTCCGGAAAGCTATTTTTGGAACTCAGATGTCGTGAGCTGCCAGGGTAGAAGCCGACACAATGGTGATTGTTCAAATAGTATATATCAAACGACTTAACTTCAAAACATTCATATCAGAATGAATTCAGTAAATTGAAAAAAATCAGAAATCTAATTTAGGAATGTGTGAGGCAGGCATCAGGGTTTTCAACAGGATCTTATTATAAGCCACTTTGAAAACCAGTCAAATAGGGGAATTAAAAATTCAACATACCCGTGAACGACCTTCTTAACGACAAATACACTTTGTTCACCTGTGGTACTTTGGCGGAACTTATTTTCTCGGTAAATATATTGTACAATACCTGTGGCAGATTATCGGCATTCACCCTGCTTTTCTCCATAAAGAAAATAGCCTTGTTGTCAGGCAGAACATTAATATTTAAATCCGATTCCGCCCCGATCAAAATAATAATCTTTGTGTGTGGCAGCGTATAGCGAACTTTTTCTATTACATTAACTCCATCAGCATTACACAGACTTTCATCAATAATGATAACATCGGGACTGTTTTTATAATCAAGCTGAATAAGACACTCAACACCATTACATGCACTTTCAATGCAATTAAATCCAGCCTGAGACAGCATAGTCCTTAAAACTGCTATATAAAACGTATTACTATCTGCCAGGAGGATAAACATATTTTACTATTTTACTTAAGCATAGCAAAAGTTATTCCATTTGTTTAAAATCATGATATTCAGTATAGTAGTTAAATAATCAAATCTAAAATCTGTTTCATAATGAGATAATTGTTTCAAATTGTGTAAAATCACTATATTTGATATCAAATTTTCATTATGAATACATCCTTGATTTTCGTGGTTGAAGATGATTCCTGGTATGCTGATTTACTGGAATACAATCTGAAACTGAACCCTGATTATGTAGTCGAGAAGTTTACAAATGCAGAAGATTGTTTCAAGAATCTGTACAAACAACCGATGGCGATTACGCTGGATTATTCCTTGCCGGGGTGTACCGGTGGCGAAGCATTGGCAAAAATCAAAAAGAACAATCCCTTAATTCCGGTCATCATGGTATCAGGTCAGGAGGATATTACCACTGCCATTGATCTGCTTAAAGAAGGGGCGTATGAGTATATTGTAAAAAATGATGATGCTCCCAAAAGACTATGGCGGGCATTAATAAATATTCAGGAGAATTATCAGTTAAGGCAGGAAAACCAAACTTTGAAAGAGGCTGTTACTGAAAAATACTCCTTTTCAAACCTGATTATCGGACAGTGCGCGCCTTTAAAATCGGTGTTCGCATTGATGCAAAAAGCGCTTAATAATAATATCAGCGTTTCAGTATATGGAGAGACTGGTACTGGTAAGGATTTGATTGCTAAAGCATTGCATTATAATTCGGCAAGGAGTAAGTATCCTTTTGTTGCCATTAACGTAAGCGCTATACCTGCTGATTTAATCGAAAGCGAATTGTTCGGACACGAAAAAGGATCGTTTACCGGTGCTGTAGCTCAGCGGATTGGTAAGTTTGAGGAAGCCAATAAGGGAACTCTTTTCCTTGACGAAATATCGGAGATGGATATGAATATGCAAAGCAAAATGCTAAGGGTTTTGCAGGAACGTGAAATTATCAGGGTTGGCTCTAACAAGGAAGTTAAAGTTGATGTTCGTATCATTACAGCCTCCAATAAAGACCTTTCAGCGCTGGTGAAAGCAGGCACATTCCGCATGGATTTGTATTACAGGCTCATGGGGTTGCCAATTGTCCTGCCTCCTTTGCGCGAAAGAGGTAGTGACATATTATTGCTTGCCAATTATTTTGTAAAATTATTCTGTAAGGAGAACAAAATGCCTCTCAAAACGCTTTCGTCGCAGGCACAGAAAAAAATAATTGCTTATAGTTTTCCCGGCAACATAAGGGAACTTAAATCAATCATCGAGTTATCAGTTATATTATCGGAAGGAGAAATAATTATGCCTGATGATATACAAATACAATCCACCCAGGAAGGGAATAATATTCTTGATCAGGAACTCACCATGGAAGAGTACAATGTACGTATACTCAGCCATTTTCTGAAAATGTACAATAAAAATGCGGTGATGGTTGCTAATAAGCTGGATATCAGCAGGGCAACGGTTTATCGTATGATCAGCAAATACAATCTCTAAGCCTGTTTTCAAAGGCACTATTCCGCTAAAACAAAATTTCCTTTTAAAAAGGTCTGAAAAGCATGCTTTTCTTATCCTTCAGGTATTACTTTTTAAACCTTCGCACATTAATAAACGTGGAGAACTGGGATCAATATTATGCGCTGCTTTGAATTTTTAATTGATCAATAGCCCAATGATGTTATTTGCAGGATTTTAGATGCCACATTTATCATTACTCAACATGTTTACTCATGGTATCAAATTGCAGTATTGAAGGAATTATGCTTGATTTAGCGGTTACAATTGGTGTAAACACCGGAGGTGATCTGCTTAATCGCACATTGCCTGTTTTTGTCGATAAGCTGAACTGCAGTGGCGGCCTGGTTCTGAGATGCACTGGTCAGGATGTAAATGTGGTTTCACTTCAGGGGTTGTGTAAAGCTGACGAAAAGCTTTTAGCGGATGATGCGGCGAATCTCTTTGCGAAATTATCCGCAAACGGGCAATTTTATAGTATTGCGGGAAAGTCAGGTTGTTATGTTTTCCTGTTACCCGATTTTGGATTACTGGCACTTTGTTTTTGCGAAATGCCTCAGGATGCTGTTTTACAACAGCTTATTCCTGTTGTGGGCGCATTAGCCAATGCCTGCAAAATTTCCGAAAAGTTAAATACACTCAATGTCGAAAAGACAAATTACAGCGAAGAACGAAGACTGCTGCATGCCATAATCGAGAATATACCTGATCCCATTTATGTAAAAGATATTGAAGGCCGTAAAATATTGCTCAATAAGGCCGAAGCCGATCTGCTGGGTGTAACTGATATTTCGGAAGTTATAGGTAAAAAAGATTCTGATTTTTATACCGAAAATGTTGCCTTGAAAACCGAAGAGGAAGATCAGGTGATCATCAACAAAGGAAAGCTGGTTGTACACCGTGATGGGATTTTAACTACACAGAGTGGAAAAGAAATCTGGCTTCAGGGAACAAAAATTCCGCATTTTGATGAAAATGGCAAAGTTACCGGCATTATCGGGATAAGTCATAACATTTCCGAGTACAAAAAAATTGAAAACGAACTGAGGATGGTGGCTGAAAAGTACGAATCCATCTTTAATTCGTTTGTTGACTTGTATTACCGGTCTGATTTACAGGGGAATATTCTTGATCTTTCGCCTTCGGTCTTCCAATTATCTGGTTACAGCCCTCAGGAATTATTAGGGAAATCAGTTTCTACTGTTTATGCCAATATAGAGAGCCGCAACCGCATGATACAACTCCTGGTTGAAAAGGGTTCTATCAATGATTATGAGAACTTATTGATTCATAAAAACGGGAAGCATGTTCCTGTATCAATTACCAGTCACCTGATTAAAGATTCCGAAGGGAAACCAGGCTATATTGAAGGAACGATACGCGACATATCCGAGCGCAAAGAAGTAGAAGAAAAACTAAATAAACTTCTGGCTCTGCAAAACCTGCTGACACGCCTGGCGACCGAATTTATTAATATCCCTGTTGAAGACAGTGATAAGGCGGTAAACAGGTTATTGTCGGTAGTTGGCGAAGGGAATGAAATTGACAGAGTTTATATTTTTGAATACGATTTTGCAAAAAACACCCTGTCGAATACGCACGAATGGTGTGCCACAGGAATTTCCCCTGAAATTGAAAACCTGCAGCAAATCCCAACCAAATTGTTCCCGAGCTGGGTCGAAGCGCATAAATTAGGCGATATGTTGGCTATTCGGGATGTGAGTAAAATTGACAAATCTGATCCGCAGTATAAAATACTTGAACCCCAGGGCGTAAAAACCCTGATCACTATTCCGCTGATCTTAAATAATGAGTGTATTGGTTTTGTTGGTTTCGATTCAGTTAAATCGGTAAAAACCTGGAGCTCTGACGAAATTACATTTCTACACATATTGGCAGATTTGTTATGCAATGTTACAGACAGGAAAAGGAAGGATCAAGCTCTGCGTAACCGCGAAGCCTCATTAAAAGCAATTTTCAATAATGTTCCTTTCCAGATGTGGCTGAAAGATGTTGACAGCAATTATCTTACTATCAATAAGCCTTTTATGGAGTATTTCAGTATAACCGATGAAAGTGAGATTATTGGTAAAGACGCATTGGATATATGGAATCATGAAACTGCCAGTCATTTTATCGAACAGGATAAACTGGTAATGCAGAATCTTGAACTCAGCAGCGTGGAGGAACTCGTTGATTTTAAACATAAAAGTGTATGGTTCGAGATATTCCGCGCTCCTATTATTGATGAAAACGGTCAATTGCTTGGAACTACCGGCATAGCCAGGGATATCACCAGCAGGAAAAAAGCGGATAAGGCTTTACAGGAAGCAGTTGCCTCTGCCGAAGCTGCCAACGAAGCAAAAAGCAAATTCCTCGCTATAATGAGCCACGAAATCAGGAATCCGCTTAACGCCGTTGTCGGAATGACCCGTATGTTAAATGACGCCGGAATAACAGGCCCGAATAGTAAACTGATTGAAAACATTAAAACATCTTCCGATCATTTGCTTATGATCATTAATGATGTACTTGATTTCTCGAAAATAGAATCGGGTGAGATGCTGCTGGAAGAAACCAGCTTTAATATACAGGATGTGATAAGCAGGGTGTTTAATTCACATGTTTTTATTGCAAAAGAAAAAAATATTGAGTTAAAATATACTATTGACAGCCGTATCAATAATTTTCATAAAGGAGATCCATTACGTTTGCAGCAGGTATTAAACAATCTTATAAGCAATGCCATAAAATTCACTACCGAAGGTGAAATAGAAATATGCTGTGAATTTGAAAAAGAGTTTAACACTTACAGCAGGGTGCGATTCGAAGTACAGGATACCGGGATTGGAATAAGCGCCGAAAACCAGGAAAAGGTGTTTGAGAGTTTCAAACAGGAAAACAGTACCATTTCGCGTACTCATGGCGGTTCAGGACTTGGCCTGGCGATAAGCAAACAAATTGTAGAATTAATGGGAGGTAAGCTTAAGCTCGAAAGTACCAAGAATATCGGAAGTAAGTTTTACTTTTCGATAGATCTGAAAATTGATGAAAGCCAATTTGTTCAGAAAATGAAAACCGAAACCGATGCCGAAGGTAGTTCACTTAAAGGATATTCGGTCCTGCTGGTTGAGGATAATAGATTAAACCAGATACTTGCTGTCGCCATACTTGAAAAGTGGGGAGCTAAGGTGGTGGTGGCAAATAACGGTCAGCAAGCCATTGATATTGCGGAAGCGGAAACATTTGATGTTATTCTTATGGATATCCAAATGCCCATAATGGATGGGATGACAGCCAGCAGGATAATCCGGGAAAAATTGCAGATTTCAACCCCGATCCTGGCACTCTCAGCCAATGTAATAAAAGGAATAGTCGAAAGATGTGAAGAAGCCGGCATGCAGGGCTATGTTTCGAAACCGTTTGACGCGGATGATCTGCTCAGAAAAATAATGGGTCACGTATCAAAAAGTAAAAACAATACAGAAGCTTCCTTACGTATTGAGGATGAAATTGTAGTTTCTGATGTATCGCGCCTTATGAAAATGATCGGCTCGGATCAGATTCAGCTGAACATAATGCTCGATAAATTCCTGGAAATAACGCCATCCTATCTTGAAGAGTTGAATAAAGGGGATTCGGCCAATGATATGCAGGCTATCGCAACGGCAGCACATAAAATCAAATCGAGCATCGACCTGGTTTCGGCACCTGTAATGCGAGATCTTATCCTGAAAATAAACCAAGTCAGCAAGCATGGCGGCGAAATTACAGAAGTAAAGCAGCTTATCAGGCAATTCAACGTGTACTATAAATTACTCGAATCCCAGCTTCGCGAAGAGATCAACGCTATGAGAATGCTCAAGCAGGTAGGGTAAAAATGTGATTTCATATTGCTGAAAGCAAAATTTCCCCGTTCTGAAACGTGCTGCGGCAAAAACACTGCAAACATCCGTTTATAAATGTTAACCGGCAAATCCGGGTTTAACCGCCAGTGACTGTTAATTCCGTTTATGGTTTAGATTTGCAGGCGTTTATCAATGTTTAAATAAAATTTCAGTAAAATTATATTACTATTAAAGCTTTTGCTATCTTTGTAGCAGATTAGTATAATCGGCAGATATAGAAAGGATTGTTATTGCCAAAATATTGCATATTTTCTTCTGACCACCTGCTGTATCAGTATGTATTATACACTCCCGCTTCCTTATGTAAACTCACAGGTTTTCAATTGCAGGTAAACTGCCTGTAGTCCTTGCCTTGTCCCGCTGCCGCCCACTTCCGTACTTGCCAATAACTCATAGCTCACTCTACTATTTCATAACTCATTACTACTATCTCATAACTCATAACTCATAACTACTATCTCTTAGCTCGCCCCTGCTGTTTCATCACTCATAGCTCATACCTGCTCTTATCACTCCTATCGGCTCCTTACCCGACTCCTATCGGTAATTAAAAAATATCAAACCCCAATATCGTAGTACTATGAAAAAGCTATACACTTTTTTACCGGCTAACTATACTCCTGCATCGGCTGAGGGGTTCTTTGCTCAACTTACTAAAAAAGGAAATTTTATGAAGAAGAAACTTATGCATGGCAAAGCGCTTGTTTGTGGATTGGTGTTATTATTTGCTGCACAAGGTTCAGTATTGGCATCAGTAAATACCTATTCTTTTGCTCAGGCTTCCGGAACATATACCGCGCTTGTTTCTGAAACTGTATTATGGTCTACAGATTTTGATGATGAAGTGTCTACTGTTATCACCATTCCAAATTTTACTTTAGATGGTACAGCATATACAACAATGTATGTTTCTGCTAATGGATGGATAACAATGGGTGATATTAGTCCGGTAAATACTGACTATTATCCGGTTTCAAGTACATCGGCATATTCAGGTGTGATTTCAGCATTTGGCGCTGATATGGGACCAGCTGGAACCGGAACGCCAAAAGTATCTTATAGTACAAATGTTTCAGGTGAAATTGTGGTCCAATGGCAAGATGTTAAACAATGGAGTTCCTCCCACCTTTTGAGTTTCCAGATTCGTTTAAATCCAGCTACGGGAATCATACGAATTGTATATGGTGGAACAATAACAGCTAATAATGCGTCTGTGTATCCGCAAGTTGGTATAAGAAGGGGATCTAATACTGACTTTTCAAATAGGAGCGTTATCCGAAAAACAAATATTTGGGCAGCATCAACTGCGGGTGTGGCAAATAATGCCACTTGTGAATTCCGAACCGGATTGCTACCTGTAGTTGGACAAACCTATACCTGGCTGCCTCCCCCACCACCATCAATTTCAGGCTTAGGTTCAAACCGTGGCTGTGCTGGTTCCTCAATTACAATTAATGGAACAAACTTAACAGGAGCCACCGCTGCTAATGTAAAAATTGGCGGAACTCCTGTTAGTTCAATAACTTCCAATTCAGGCACTCAAATAGTAGCTGTAATAGGTGCAGGTACAACCGGATTTGTAACTGTTTTAACTGCGGGAGGTACTGCAACAAGTAGTCCGGCTGTTTTTACAGTAAATGCTGCGCCGGCAACTCCAGCCATTACCGCTGGAGGTTCAACAACTATTTGTTCCGGTGCTAGTGTAACTTTAACTTCAAGCACAGGTACAACCTACTTATGGTCGACAGGAGCAACTTCTTCCGGCATTAATGTTACCGCAGCAGGTAGTTATACGGTACAGGTAACAAATGCAGGTGGATGCCTGAGTGCTATGTCCGCGCCAATTGTTGTAACGGTTAATGCATTACCCTCAACTGTTACTATTGCCCCATCCGCACCCACAATCTGCAGCGGGACTACACAGCAGTTGACAGCTACAAATTATGTTAGTCCATCTTTAAAAACAGCAAGTAGCGGAACCATCTCCGTTGTAATCCCTGATAATAATTCTACCGGGGTAGCAAGCACCTTATCGGTTTCAGGAATTCCCGTCTATGCTACAATAACAGATATTTCAATTAATTTCAATACAACAATGACATACGATGGGGACCTTATTTTTAATTTAAAGGCTCCCAATAACAATATATTAAACCTGGTAAACAGAGCCGGGGGCTCCGGGGATAATTTTACAAACACGGTAATCAGCAGTTCTTCAGGCAGCCTTTTAAGTGCAGGTTCGGCACCTTTCACCGGCACTTATGCTGCTGCTGCTGTCAGTAATGTTGGTCCCACTTCATATCTTTCAAACGTTACCAGTTTCTCAGGATTAACAAGTATGCCCAATGGAAATTGGGTTTTGGCTGCCAGAGATGTTGCAAATATTGATATTGGTACGATTACCAGTTGGTCAATTCTAATAACATATACTTTGCCTGCGATAACCTGGTCGCCGCTCACTGAATTATATACAGATGCCGCAGCAACTGTTGCCTATACCGGAGGTGCAGCAACAACAGTGTACTCAAAACCCACTTCGTCTAAAACCTATACAGCTACTGCAACAACAGATGCTGGTTGCAGCAGTTCCGGCAATGTTATAGTTACTGTAAATAACGTTTCCACAGCACCAACCTCAATTTCAGGTATCACAGCCATTTGCGGAGGTTCATCAACAACTCTTACAGCTACTGGTGGAACATTAGGCACAGGAGGCACTTATCAATGGGGAACGGGTGGCACGCTTGGTTTAAATATAATACCTTCAGCTACAGCTGCAAGTTATACAACACCTTCACTCACATCGAATACCACCTATTGGGTACGCAAAACAGATCCGGCTCCATGCAATACCGTAACCGGTGGTTTAACTGCTTCGATAACGATCAACGCTATTCAATGGCAAGGAGGTGCTACCGGTGACTGGGAAGTAGCCGGTAACTGGTGTGGAGGTATTCCGTCCTCTTCCACTGATGTGCTGATACCAATTAATACTACAGTGCACATTACTGCATCTCCCGGATCTTCCTCCGAATGCAACAATTTAACGATTGTAACCGGAGCTTTTCCTGATGTAAGTGGTGCTTTAATCCTTGATGCAGGCAAAGCTCTTACTGTTCATGGGGCTCTTACCAACGGAGGAGCTTTAACTGTTAAATCGGATGGAAGTAATGGCGCCGGATCCCTTATTACCAAAGGCTCTGTTACGGGTACGGCTACCGTGGAGCGCTTTGTCAGCGGCGAATCCTGGGGCTGGCATTTCCTTAGTTCACCGGTAGCTGCGCAGGCCATTGCTCCTGAATTTGTTGCGTCACCAACAGGAACAAGTGAAGATTTTTATATGTGGTACGAGCCCCTGTTAGTATGGGTTAATTTTAAAAATGAAAGTGTAGAACCTAAGTTTAGTGATAAAAACGGTGCCAATTTTGTTCCTGGCCGTGGATACCTGGTAGCCTACGAGGCTACAGGTACCACAAAGAATTTCCAGGGTACACTTAACAGCGGTACTGTAAGTATTCCGCTCACAATGGGTGGAAGTGGTGATAATATGTATTTTAACCTTATTGGAAATCCGTATCCTTGCTCCATCGATTGGGATGCTGCTTCAGGTTGGGACTGGAGTTCTCTGGCTGGTACTCAAAAAAGCTACTGGGTATGGAATGATGCCGCAGGGAATTATGGTGCTTATATTTCAGGTTCTTATGGTTTTGGAACTAATGGTGTAACAAATTATATCACGGTAGGGCAGGGGTTTATAGTTATGGCGGCATCAACAGGAAATCTAACAATGGGCGACGGCGTAAAAGCCCATAGTACCCAGGCTTTCCTCAAAAAGGGAAACACAAATAGCGAAGAGCTCAGGCTTAAGCTAAGCTGTGATGTTAATGCTTACAGTGATGAAGTTGTTGTTGCATTTAACAACAGCATTTCTGATGGCGGTGCCGAAAAATACAGCAGTATGTATACCGATGCGCCTGAATTATGGTCGGTAAAAAACGGGAATAAATACTCCATTAATTTTATAGGGGATATAAGTTCCGCCGAAATTGTCCCGCTTGCTGTTAAAGCTGGCGTGGCAGGTACCTACACCCTTACAGCCAGCCAGCTTGAAAGCTTTGCAGGGAATTCAGCTGTTACGCTCGAAGATCGCTCAACAGGTACTTTCACTGAGCTGGGCACTACGCCAGCATACAGCTTCCGGGTAAATACGCCTGCTACCATTACCGACAGGTTTTTCCTGCATTTTATGGATGTAACGGGTATCGCCAAACCGGATGCAGCTCGCAATTTCAATATATATACTGTTGATGGAGTATTGAATATACAATCACTTCAACAACTGGGTGGCAAAGTAGCCGTAATTGATATGCAGGGCCGTACTATAGCTACAGGCCGCATTGAAGCCGGAGCTACAACCCGGATAACTATGAATGGCAAAACAGGCGTTTATATTGTACGTGTGCTAACCGGCAAGGGAATTATCAATACACAAGTTCTTGTCAGGTAGATGTTTACGAATTATAAACAGGCGCTTTAAAACTACTGCTGACAAGCTAACCTTTTAATTTCTGCCGAAAAGATTCGGAGCGAGGTTTAACCATTAGTGGAAGTATTTTTGTTGGCATTGCAATTGGCTTGATTCAGCCAATTGCAATGCCTGTTTTATTTTCAGGAATTCAGATTCATAATCTGGTAAATTCTGGCGCTTCTTGCCGTTTGGCTCTTGGAGGATCTCCAGGTGTATTCAACTGTTTTAAAAAGTTAATTCCCCGGATAAAACCAGGCCATTCTTTCTTAAGCCATCGGGAAATTTCATGTCAGTGCCGGGCTTCAAAATCTATTGAAGTTCGATTCCAAGCAGTTCCGGTATATTTGAAAAATATTGATTGATGTAAAATAAAGTTACATTGCAAAAAAATATTCTGAGAATATAAAAAGATGAAAATATATCTCTGTAATTTTTGTGTTAAGATAATTTCGTCATGCTTTCGTTAGGATGCGTTTCATCGAAATTAGGGTTGAAATATATTTTAATA
>CAIRMR010000128.1 GCA_903879715.1 uncultured Bacteroidales bacterium | reverse complement strand
ATCAGCTTGCAAATCCGCATCCGCTCACAGGGGACAAAAGTACATACCTTAAATCTAAAAAAGACAAATAGAATAAATTTTGCAATTTTATTACCTGGATTGCAAATCCGAAACTCCCGGGATGCGGATTACAAATCCGCATCAGCTTGCAAATCCGCATCAGCTTGCAAATCCGCATCAGCCCGAGCCTATGGCTGATGACATCGCTTCGCTAAGTTTCAAATCCGCATCAGCTGGCTACAGGTTTTCATAAACAGGATTCAAGCAGGCAGATATTCACCTTCTCATAACGATTGAAATCCATATTTGATCGGTTTACGGTTTTACTTTTACGGAAATAATTTATCTTGCGCCACCTTATCATGAAAATAAACCGCTTATGAATAAAAAATCAATTTTATTGCTTTGTTCTTTATTGCTCTCGTGCACAGTATTGTTTGGTCAAAACCCCGTTAAAAAACCGCTTTCTCACGATGTGTATGATAGCTGGAAAACGATGGCTAAGCCACTGATTTCCGATAACGGGAAATATGTTTCGTATGAAATTAATCCACAGAAAGGGGATGGCTGGTTGCATTTGCAGAATCCGGAAGTCCGCCGCCATGATTCGTTATATCGCGGACAAAGTGCTGTGTTTTCATCAACCAGTGATATATTGGCGTTTCGTATTGTACAACCCGAGGATACGTTACACAAACTAAAACTGGCAAAGAAGAAAAAGGACGAACTTCCAAAAGATTCATTAGGAATCTGGATGCTCGATAAGGATACGGTCCTGAGGTATGCAGGATTAAAATCATTTCAACTTCCCAAAGAAGGCGGAGCCTGGGTAGCCTGGCTTTATGAGAAACCTAAAGAAAAAGAAAAGGCCAAAGAGAAAACTGAAAACAACGATACGATTCAGAAATCAGTTCCCGATACCCTTGTAGCGAAGCCCAAAGAAGTTCCTGAAAAACCGAAAGACAAAGAAAAAAAGAAGAAAAAAGGCGCTTTTGCAGAAATAGAAACCGCAAACCTGACGATCCTGAATCCGATTACGAATCAAAAATTTGATTCTGAAAATGTAACCGAAACGGCTTTCGCCAAAAATGGCAGCCTGCTCACTTTTATAACACTTAAAAAAGACAGCATCGATTCAATAGCTGTCGTTATTTTTGATACACGCAGCTTAAAAATGCAGAAAATTTTCGAAAAACCAGGTTTTGCTAAAAAGGTATTGGCAGCAAACGATGGGAAATCTGTTGCTTTTTTGTTTACATCTGATACGGCTAAAGTGAAGCGATACGGGCTTTTTCTTTGGGACGAGAAATCAAATAAAACCAATCTTGTTGCCGATACTTCAACTTTTGGAGTGCCTTCAGGATGGGAAGTTTCGGAAAATGGCAGCCTGAGTTTTGCTGATGATGGCAGTAGATTGTATTTCGGAACCGCGCCGAAAAAGTTACCCGAATCGAAAGATACTTTGCTCGAGGAAGAAAAAGTGAAAGTGGATATCTGGTCGTGGAACGATGGCCGGCTTCAGTCGCAGCAACTCAAAAAACTGGATGATGATCTCAAAAAGAATTACCTGGCCGTATACCGTATCGCTGAAAAAAAAATCGTTCAACTGGCAGATACGTTAGTTGAGCAGGTAAAAACATTCCGGAAAGGGAATGCCGATTTTGCACTTGGTACAACAAACAAACCATACGAAATTCTCAGTTCATGGGAAGGTACATCGTACCGTGATATTTTCCTGATTGATGCTAAAACCGGCATCCGGAAGCTTTTGCTTAAAAAACATCCGGCTACAGCGGAATTATCGCCTGCCGGGAAATACCTGCTATATTATGAGATTGCCGACAGCTCCTGGAATACAATGCAAATATCAACCGGCAGGAAATTCTGCCTTACTGGTTCTTTGGCTATTAACTTTAGCGATGAGGAAAATGATCAGCCTGATCAGCCAAATCCGTATGGAATAGCAGGCTGGACAGCAGAAGATGCCTCTGTTCTTATTTACGATCGATACGATATCTGGCTGTTAAATCCTGAAAATAAAACAGTCCCGGTTTCGCTTACAGCCAAGGGCCGTCAGGATAAAACTGAATACCGGTATATAAAAACTGAGCCTGAAGCATTGGATATCAATCCGAAAGACCCTTTGCTTTTAAAAATTGCTGAAGATGAAAGTTGTAAAGAAGGATTTGCAAGTGTGATGGTAAAGGAACCCGGAAAACTGACAACACTGGTTATTTCGGATCATGAATACACCAATCCTGTAAAATCAAAAAACACTCAGCAATATCTCTGGCAGCGCTCCAGCTATATTGAATTTCCTGATTTATGGGCAAGTACTTCAACATTTACAGCGGTTAAAAAGCTTTCAGTTGCCAATCCACAGCAAAGCCAATATTTATGGGGAACTGTTGAACATGTAAGCTGGACTTCTTTTGATGGAGGTGAATTACGGGGTCTGCTTTACAAACCCGAGAATTTCAACCCGGCAAAGAAATATCCGATGATCGTTTATTTCTATGAAAAATATTCGAATCAGCTGAATACTCATTATGTTCCTTCTCCATCACGTTCGATTGTAAATTTTACTTTCTACAACAGCAATGGATATATAGTATTTGTGCCTGATATTACTTACAGAACGGGCGAACCTGGTCGGTCAGCCTACGACGACATTATAAGCGGAACCATGGCTATGGCCAAACTGCCATATATCGATGCCGATCGGTTGGGCATACAGGGACAAAGCTGGGGCGGATACCAGGTTGCATACCTTGTTACCCAGACAGGACTTTTCAAAGCGGCAATGGCCGGTGCGCCTGTAAGCAATATGACTTCTGCGTATGGCGGCATCCGCTGGGAAAGCGGAATCGTAAGGCAATCGCAATACGAACACGGGCAAAGCCGCTTAGGCGCCAACCTATGGGAAAACCGGGATCTCTATATTGAAAACTCTCCTATTTTTTATGCAAATAAAATCACCACACCTTTGCTTATTATGAGCAACGATAACGATGGTGCTGTACCTTATTACCAGGGAATAGAACTTATTACCGCCATGCGGCGGCTACAGAAACCAGCCTGGCTACTTTGCTATAATGGCGACGAGCATAACCTTACCAAACGACCTAACCGCCAGGATCTGAGCATCAGGATGAGCCAGTTTTTCGATCATTACCTTAAAGATGCTCCTGAGCCACAATGGTTGAAACAGGGAGTTCCGGCGGTAGTGAAAGGCAAGGAACTCAGGTATGAAGAATAACTTTTAAAGGAAAATTCATAGCACAGGCCCTCAGGCCGGGGACTGTATATCGTCCAATCTTATTTATTGTACATTTGAAACGAAATTAAACCCACAAACAATGTCAGAACACGCACCCGGACCCATCAAAGGTCTTCCCGAAAATGCCTATACTGAGCTGAAACCAGGCGAAACCTATGAACCCATCATGTCACCCAACAAGGTGTATCCCGAAGTAAACACCTGGAGTGTGATCTGGGGTATAATTATGGCCGCTATATTTTCGGCTGCAGCCGCTTATCTGGGACTGAAAATAGGCCAGGTTTTCGAAGCCGCAATTCCAATTGCTATTATTGCCGTTGGCCTTTCAACAGTTTTTAAACGTAAAAGTGCGCTTGGTGAAAATGTAATTATACAATCCATCGGGTCGAGTTCAGGGGTTATTGTTGCCGGTGCTATTTTCACCTTGCCAGCACTGTATATTCTCAACCTGCAGGTTCAATTTTACCAGATATTTATGTCATCTTTGCTGGGAGGTTTCCTCGGTATCTTATTCCTGATCCCTTTCCGCAAATATTTTGTTTCTGAAATGCATGGCAAATATCCTTTCCCTGAAGCTACAGCTACAACCGAGGTTCTGGTTTCAGGTGCCAAAGGCGGGAACCAGGCACGGCTTTTACTCGTTGCCGGGTTGATTGGAGGTATTTATGATTTTGTAATTGCCACTTTCGGCCTGTGGTCCGAAGTGTTTACAACACGCGTAATTCCTGTCGGACAAATGCTTGCCGATAAGGCAAAAATTGTTTTCAAACTGAATGTAGGTGCTGCCGTTTTAGGACTGGGTTATATCATCGGGCTGAAATACGCGGCTATCATCTGTGCCGGCTCATTTGTTGGCTGGTATGTCATAATCCCGATTATAAATTACTTTGCCGACGGACAAACCTTAGCTGTCGGAACCAATATTACTGCTCTGATCGCAAATATGACGGCAGAGCAGATTTTTACTTATTATGTACGTCCTATTGGTATTGGCGGAATTGCGATGGCTGGCATCATCGGGATTATCCGTTCAAGCGGCATTATAAAATCAGCTGTTTCTCTTGCCGGCAAAGAAATGTTTGGCAAACATGAAGGTGCTAAAACCAACCTTCGTACCCAGCGCGATTTACCGATGGCTATTATTGCAGGTGGTATCATTCTTACCGCGATTGTGATCCTGATATTTTTTCACTTTGGCGTGGTTCACAATATCAAATGGGCTTTGGTCGGCTTAGGAGTAGTAATGGTTATTGCTTTCCTGTTTACAACCGTTGCCGCCAATGCCATTGCCATTGTAGGAACTAACCCGGTGAGTGGAATGACACTAATGACTCTTATCATTTCATCTCTCATACTCGTTTCAGTGGGATTGAAAGGTTCAGCCGGAATGGTTGCCGCGCTTCTGATTGGCGGTGTGGTTTGTACGGCGCTATCGATGGCGGGTGGTTTTATTACCGATCTCAAGATTGGTTACTGGCTGGGAACTTCACCGTATAAACAGCAGTCCTGGAAATTTCTGGGAACATTTGTGTCAGCTGTTACTGTTGGTGGTGTGATTATGGTTTTAAACAAGACCTACGGTTTTACAGGCGAAAATGCCATGGTAGCGCCACAGGCAAATGCTATGGCAGCCGTTATTCAACCCATGATGAGCGGCCAGCCTGCGCCATGGATGTTGTATGCAGCAGGTGCTTTCCTATCGCTTATTTTAACTATGATCGGGGTTCCGGCACTGGCTTTTTCCCTGGGGATGTTCATTCCTATACAGCTCAACACGCCGCTTTTGTTAGGTGGAATTATAGCTCATTTCGTTGGCAGTCGCAGCAAAGATGAAAAACTGAACCAGGCACGCAAGGAAAGGGGTACATTGATTGCTTCTGGTTTTATAGCCGGCGGTGCACTGATGGGTGTGATAAGCGCCGTGCTGGCAAATTTCGGCGTTAACTTTAAAAACAAGGAATGGTTTGAGTCGCATAGTGCCGAAGCGCTTGCATTGTTGATGCTGGCTGTACTTTGCGGGTATTTTATCTGGGAAACGCTGAGGGCGAAGAAAGAAGAATAAGAGAGGTTTAGACTTCTCAGTTGACAAGGGAAGGGGAGATAGAGCGACTTTGAGAGAGGGCGATGAAGAGACTTGGATTTATAATACTCTCACTAAAATCTGGTAGCTGTAACAGGCATCGGGCAATTAAATTATTAATTAAAACACAAAATTATATGTCACTCAATAAACAACAAATACTTGATCGCTTTTTAAGATATGTCAGTATCGATACCCAAAGCGACGATACAGCCACCACCTTCCCAAGCACGGTGAAGCAATTCGATATGCTTAAGCTGCTTCACGATCAGCTGAAAGCACTTGGCCTGGCTGATGTAAGCATCGATCCCAATGGGTATGTGATGGGGACTTTGCCCTCAAATACCGGCAAAAAAGTTCCGGTTATCGGTTTTGTATCGCACGTGGATACCAGCCCGGATATGAGTGGTGCCAATGTAAAACCACGATTAATTGAGAATTATGATGGCAAAGAAATCGTTCTCAACCAGGAGAAAAATATTGTGATGACCCCGGTCGATTTTCCTGAATTGCTGGATTATCTGGGCCAGACCCTTATTGTAACTGATGGAACCACTTTGCTTGGCGCAGATGATAAAGCCGGAGTAACCGAAATAATGGCAGCCATCGAATACCTTGTTAAACATCCCGAAATTGAGCATGGAACATTGAAAGTCGGTTTTACTCCCGACGAAGAAGTGGGCCGTGGCGTCGACTTTTTTGATGTGAAAAAATTCGGGGCTGAATTTGCCTATACCATGGATGGCGGTGGCATCGGTGAATTGGAGTATGAAAATTTCAATGCTGCAGGCGCAAAAGTAACTATACAGGGAAGGAATATTCATCCCGGCTATGCCAAAAATAAAATGAAAAACGCCATACTGATGGCTACCGAATTTAATTCGCTTTTACCGGTAAACGAACGACCTGAATTTACCCGGGATTACGAAGGCTTTTATCACCTGATAAAAATGGAAGGTTCGGTCGAAAACTCATTTATCCAGTACATTATCCGCGATCACGACAGGCCAAAGTTTGAACTGAAAAAACAGTTTTTCAAAGACTGTATCGATTTTATGAACGGGCGTTATGGCGAAGGCTGTTTCACCCTTGAAATGAAGGACCAGTATTACAATATGCGCGAGATGGTGGAGCCGGTTTACCATGTGGTTACCACAGCACAGGAAGCCATGGAGCAGCTTGGAATTATTCCCAAAGTAGTTCCTATCCGCGGAGGTACCGATGGCGCACGTCTTTCGTATATGGGCCTTCCCTGTCCGAACATATTTGCAGGCGGTCATAACTTCCATGGCAAAATGGAGTATGTTCCGTTGGAATCGATGGTGAAAGCTACTGAGGTGATATTGAAAATTGTAGAATTATATACGCAAAGAAGCAAGTAATATAAAACGTTACTTTCTAGTAGAAGAGGTTGAACCAAATCCCTGCGGGATAGCTCTTGTTAAATTCATATTTATTGATACTTTGCACATAAAGCGTTATTAATCCATGCATGTATATTTATGATTTATGCCTTATCAGAAAGCATAGCTCATATTATCTTTATATTTGCCTGCCAGTTCTTTTTTTTGACTGTATTCCCCTTTTTATCTTTCTGTTATTCAGCATATAGCATTTCTAAAGCCGTCGGCAAGTATATGGAGAAAAAAACAACTTTTTACTTCAGAATCTAACCGGGATGTCTTACATTGATCTTGTCGGGATGCGATGCATTGAGTGCCACACTGAGCCTGCCGAAGTGCTTGCCGAAATGCGATGCATTGAGTTTGCCGAGATGTAGTTCAACCAGGAACCGAGGACGAAGGACGAGTTCATGGTAAGCTAATAATCGCTGGGTCTTGCAGACCGCTCCTATTCCTGTTTATTAGTGGTCCGTTGTTATTTTTATTATCCTTTATTCGGCAATTCATATGATTTATCCAAAGTTATATTTTCCAATGCTAAGATTATTTGTTGCTCAGTTTCTAAGTTTTGGGGTTGATTACATAGTGAGATTATTGAAAACCCTTTATCTAAATATATTGAATTGTAAGTTGAGTAACCCGGCCAATACCCACCGTGATATGCGACTCTCCCAAATTCTTTAGCATCATTTAGCATCCAACCCATTCCATAATCAATTTTTTGATTATTTGAAATAGATGCATTTACCAGCATCAAATCAACGGAAAATTTATCAAGTCGTTTTGCCTCAATTATTTCGATATTCCATTTAAGTAAGTCGAAAACAGTAGAATTTACTGTTCCGTCACCTTGAATTCCGTCCATATAAATCACTGAATTATATTCAGTTAAATTGTCGGGCGATTCAAATTTGTGGTTTTTGGAATTTAAAACAAATCCATATGCGTAATTGCTGATTTCTTTTGGTTTCCATCGTCTGTTTAAGACAAGTGAATTTTTCATATCAAGCAGTTTGAAAATTTCTTCATCTAGTATTTGTGAGAATGTATTTCCGCTAATTATTTCCAATAAAATGGGTAACAAAACATAGCCTGTATTTGAATACTCCCAATTTTCACCTGGTAAAAAATTAGGATTAGGCTTCTCTTTGATGAGTAATTCAAGAACATCTTTATTTGTTGCTATTTTTGTTTTATCCCAATGTAGATTCAATAACTTAAAATAATCTGGAAGACCTGATGTATGATTTAATAAATTTCTTGCAGTAAGACCTTCGTATGGGAAATCAGGCAAATAATTCCTGATGTCATTGTCGATGCTTTCGTTTAATTTTTTAAATGTAATCAGTGTAGAATAAGCCGTAAACTGTTTTGAAACAGATGCTAACTCAAAAATTGTATTACCATCTATTAAATTGTTCTGCTTTTCTCCATTTGTATAACCAAAAGAACCTGTATAAATAATCTTGTCCTGTTTTGCCACCAATAAATTCCCGTTAAATAATTTATATTGCCTCAGGAGTATGTCAAGTATGTCAAAATCTGATTTCATCTTTTATTTTGTTTTACACCAACGGCAGTCTGTCTAATAACCACCCCAACGGCAATTTTAGTACTAAATGATGATTAAAATTAGATAAAAGGGTTGATATAGGAGCAGCGCACTTCAGAAGTATTTTACACAGCTTTAAAAAGTTCCAATCATGAAAAAGGACCTTTTCAGGTCCTTTTTGAAGCTATTCGGGGCTTTTGGAGGGATGTTCTTTTTCTGATTGCAAACGCCAGTCCGAAATTCACCTGAGCCGGTATGGCACCCAATTGAGTCAGTTTTCAAACCAGCCTTCTGCTTTTCAAACTTTTGGAAGGGTTGTGCAGCAGCTACGTTTGTTACCGCCAGGTTTTCTTTCTGTCAGGCAAGTTTAACTGTCTGGTTGAGCAATTCAACGTTAAAATTCACTTTCGCGTTTAAAGCTTTGAATACTTTTATTATTGTCTCAAAACGAGCGTCTGTCAGGCTATTCTCTAACTTAGAGATTTGAGCTTTCTTTACACCAACCAACTGTCCAAGTTCTGCTTGAGTCAAATGGCGTTCCTTTCTAGCTTGTTTGATTGCATCACCAAGCAAGTCAAGACGTAATTCGTTTTCAAAAGCTTCTCGATTTGGTGTTCCCAGTTTACCGACATGCTTGTCTATCATTTCATCTAAACTGTATGTTTTCATGGCTTCTTTTTTCATAATTTTAACTTTTTTGTTCAAAATAAAACTTTCTCATTCTCTCAGCTTTTTCCAAGTCAGCAATTGGTGTTTTGTCTGTCTTTTTAATTAATCCATGTGTAGAAATTACAACTGTTTCCGAGTTACCGACCTTATCCCAAAATGCAAAAAGTCTATAATGTGTCTTATTAAACAAAGTCCTAAACTCCCAAATTTCATTATTCAATTTTTTGAATAACTCTCTATCATTTGTCACTTGAGCTTTCTTAATGTTATAGTAAATCTTTTCTCTTGCCTTTTCTTCAAGGTTGTCTAAAAAGTTAGCTGCTTCTTCTAAAAACTGAACTTGAAATTTTTCAGTCATATTATAAAAGTTTATGCAAAGATAAATGTTTCTTTATTAGGAAACAAATATTATTTTCAACGTGGTCCACAAAACTTGGCGGTAACGGCAGTCCGTCTAATAACCACCCCCAACGGCAAATTTAGTATTAAATGATGGTTTAAAATTAGGTAAAAGGTTTGATATGGGATCAGCGTATTTCAGAGGTATTTTGCACAGCTTAAAAAAGTTGCTTCGGGAATAGCTTTAAAACAGACCATAATTGAGCAAAAAACAAAAATCAATGCTTTCAGATACGCTTCAGCACATATTTTTAACGATCGTAAATAGGTATTAAGTTAAATTTGGCTGGATTGCAATAATTCCCATCGGTGAAATCCGCGCAAAAGATCGGCTGTGCTCATTACAAGTCTGTGGCATGTAGTTGGTTTTTCAATATTTGTAAGGGTGAATAGTTACTTTAATTCGGTCAGCCTTCTTTAGATCTTGCTCCCCGAATTTACAAATCCGAAAAAATCCAGCACCATTTGCCTGAAATCAGCAGCATGTTTATCGAGTCCCCATATTAATTGTGACGTATAGAAAAAACAATATTTTTTAACGCACACTATAACAAGTAGTTGGTATTTTAACATAAAATTATATTGCATTATTTAGTACTATGTATTGCATAGTACTATTCATTGTATTATCTTTGCCGCATCATTCAAATAATCTCCACATGGAAAAAGCAGATTCAACAATTGCGCAGATGCGGAAAGGCGTTCTCGAGATGTGTGTGGTTGCGGCAATAAGCAGCCGCGAAGCCTATGCGTCCGATATCCTGGAGCGGCTCAAACAATCGCACCTTATCGTGGTCGAAGGTACACTTTACCCAATCCTGACCCGGCTTAAAAACGAAGGTTTCCTCAGTTACCGCTGGGAGGAGTCCAACTCAGGGCCGCCACGCAAATACTATTCGATAACACCCGAAGGAACAGCATTCCTGTCCGATCTCCGCCTGGGCTGGGACGAACTTGTAAACGCCGTAAGCGCGCTGGTTGCCGTAAATAATCAAACAGAATCATCAGAAACACCAAACACTCTGTAATTATGAAAAAGAACTTCTCAGTAAATATAGGCGGACGTATTTTCAATATCGACGACGACGCGTACGAATGCCTCAACAATTACCTGGCGCGCTTACGAAACTTTTTTGCCGCCGAGCAGGGTTACCAGGAAATAATCGCCGATATCGAAATGCGGATCGCTGAACTCCTTGATCAGCAAAAAGAAAACGGTAACCTGATCGTTACCCTGAAACATATCGAAGACGTGATTGCCAGCATGGGCGAACCGGATCAACTTTCGGACAGCGAAACGGAAAAGCCAAGGAACGAAGCAGGAATTAAGACCCGCGGCAAACTATACCGCGATCCCGACAACCGGCAGATTGGCGGAGTTGCAGCCGGAATTGCCGCCTGGTTTGGCATAGACCCGGTTTGGGTGAGACTGATTTTTGCGGCTTTCACTTTATTCTATGCTGTCGGAATTGTTGTGTATGTCGTTTTGTGGCTGATACTGCCGGTTGCTCAAACTACCTCCGAAAAACTTGAAATGCAGCGCCAAAGCATCAATATCACTACGTTGCGAAATGAACTTGCATCGGCAGGAACCGGGTTACAGAAAACGGGAAGCAGCCTTTTGCAAACTCTCGGAACTTTTATCCGGTTTGTAACCGAAGTAGTTGCCAGGGTTTTTACCTTCCTGTTTCACCTGATTGGCCGCCTGGCCGGGTTGGCAATGTTAGTAGGTGTAATATTTATGTTTATAGGAATAAGTGCAGCCTCACTGGTTCGTGAAGAAATGAATATGGGTGATTATCAGCTTGATACAACAACTTTAATCCATGCTCTTCAATGGCTGGTACCCGGACCGGATGTAAGGTGGCTGGCATACATTGCAATTATACTTTTTTTAACAGCAATTACCGGCTTATTGATTTATACAGGGCTACGGCTGCTACTCAAATGGCCTCCCTTGCGCTGGCAAGTGGTAATTGTATTTGTTCTTCTGCTGGTTGCCGGAATACTTACCGGTGTGGGAGCTATCTTTCAATATTCAAGGTCAACGGAAAAAGTAGCTTCCATTACCGAAAGGCAAAGCATTGTTATGAAAGCAAAACATCTTCACCTGGCTTCGGGCCCAAATGAATATAAACAGTATTTTATGCCACTGGCAGGCGACACCATTCCCGGAAATGCTGCTTATGCTTTAGGCGAAATTAACCTGAGTCTTCGTCCGGTGCCTGCCGATAGTTTGTTCGTTACTTTTATTCAATCCGCATCGGCCTGGCAGGAATCGCAGGCAACAGGATATGCCGGTAATATTTTATACCGGTATAATCTGCAGGATACATTGGTAACACTTAATCCATATTTTATGATTCCTCAAACCGATGGCATGCGTTATCAGAAACTGGATGTAATCATTGGTATTCCTATCAACACAATTGTTGAAATAGATGAACCTCTGAGGTGGCGTTCCAATTACAGCGATTTTATCGACAATGCCCGCGACGAAGGAACTTTAATTATGACCACATCTGGCTTAAAGCTGAAAAACCCGCCAGTGGCTGAATCAGATACTTTAGTTCAAACCAATTAAAATTCAGGCACATCACCTGCCTTTTATCCTTTTACCGGCAGATTACTCTCTGAAACAGGGTCATCTGCCGGTTTTTTTTTAAATCAAGTCAAATGTAAAAATTTTGCTTTTAATTCTACTTTACCGAAATGAAAAATCAACATGTTTTTACGCTTGGTCCCTAAAGGGAACATGTTGATTTTTCATTTTTACAGGCTTTAATGCATAGTTAAATAGAAGAGAACTCACTCTAAAAACTATTATAGTATAGTAAAGTAGAATTAATTTTTGTAGTTTTAACCTGAGAAAAGTGTTTCATAGAAACAAAGACCTAGCAATACTGTTATTATCTGTTTCATTAAAATAAATTCATATAATGCGATTAAAACCCGGAAAAATTGCCGTAACAATTCTCATAAGTGTATTTGTTTTATTGCTGGCTGTCTTTTTTGCCATTTCACCTGTGGCAAAATATGTAATTGAAAAAAACAGTGTGGAGTGGACCGGCCGTAAAATAACAATGAAGCATTTGTTTATCAATCTTTGGGAAATGAATATAACTGTTAAAGATCTGAAGGTTTACGAGAATGAAAGTAATGCTGTATTTTTCAGCGCCGGCAAGATCTTTACCGATATCAGCGTTCTTCCAATGCTGAAAAGTGAATACAGAATCCATACTATTCAGATTGAATCACCCAGGGTGCTAATTGAGCAAACCGGTGATCAATTTAATTTTGATGATTTGGTAAAGCGTTTTACGGCAGCAGATACCACAAAAAAAGAACCGGGAAAAACCTCGGAACCCACCAAATACCGTGTCGAAAGAATGGAAATAACGGGTGGGACGATCACTTACCGCGATAAAGTGATGAATAACGAAATTGTTTTACAGCAATTCAAACTCAGCTGCCCTTTGCTGGTCTGGAACTCACCTATGCTTAATGTCGCAACGCAGTTTAAATTCAAATCGGGTGGTGCCGCTGATGCAAGCCTGGCCCTTAACCTCGATTCATTATCCTACAATCTGACCGCCAATATTCAAAGGCTGGATCTTCAGCTGATTAAACCTTACTTGAAGGATTATGTGAAAACATCCTATTTCGGAGGGCTTATGAGCAGCAAACTTCTGATAAAAGGTGATTTTGATGTTCCCGAAGCCGTTGCCATAAAAGGGAATATTTCGCTGGCTGATTTCAGAATTGAGGATGAAGCTAAAGTTACGGTGGCTTCGTGGAAAGATTTTGCGATTGCGATTGATTCGCTGGATGTGGCTGGTAATATCTATGATTTTGGAGAGATAAGCCTGGAAAACCCATACCTGCTTTTCGAATATTATGCCAATAGCGACAATTTTACAAATATGATGGTACCATCGGAAACAGTTTCAACGGATACTTCCGTGGCAGTGGATTTGGTCGATTATTCCAACCCCTTCACCATCATGGCTGATTATGTGAAACAGATCAGCAAGGATTATATAATCAGCAATTATACGGCCAAAGATGTTTTAATGCACAACGGGCATGTGGTTTACAAAGATTATACGCTTGAAGATAAGTTTGTCTACGATCTTGAAAATCTTGAAATGAGTTCCGGTCGTATCAGTTCAAAAAGCGACAGTATTACATTCGATATGAGTTGCCTGGCTAACCGTTCAGGGAAACTAAAAGCACACCTGGCTTTCGATCCGCGCGATTACATGAATATGTCGATCAACTATAACATCGATAAAATGCGCATTTCCGACTTCAATCCATACTCTAAATTCTATGTGGCTCACGCTTTTGTCGAAGGGATGTTGTTTTATAACAGCACCAACACCATTCGCAATGGTAAGCTGAAAAGTACGAATGTAATGAGCATTAAGAAGATTGAAGTGAGCAAAAAAATGAAGGGGATGGGCTTGTATGAAATGCCGCTGCGCCTGGCTATTACCATACTTACCGACAGGAAGGGCAATATCGATCTGGATATTCCGGTTGAAGGCGATCTGAAAGATCCGACATACAAATTTGGCAAGGTGATCTGGCAGATTGTGAAAAACCTGCTAGTGAAAGCTGCCACGGCTCCTTTCGACCTGCTGGCAAAAGCGTTTGGCGGGAATGAGGAAGATATTAAATATGTCCGTTTCGATTACCTGCAAAAACAATTTGATTCAAGGCAAACGAAAAGTCTTGATATGATCAGCAAGGCTCTTGAAGATAAACCGGGACTGACAATCTCCATGGTGCAGGTTGCCAGCCATCAGAGTGAAAAGGAATTACTGGCCTTGTCGTTGGCGAAAGGGATGTATTACAAAAAGAACATCCTGCAACCCCCCAAGGACAGCCTTGATGCATCGGATTATAAAGCCATTGAAGGTATTTCGAACCTGGATTCGCTTTTCAACACCTGGCTTAACCAGCAATTACTTCCCGAAGATGTTTCAGGTATGCCAAGCCAGATTAAGTGCCAAAAACTAATTGGTGATCAGATGCTGATCCAGGAAGTTGAGAAGCTGTTTGCCTTCCGCAATAAACTGGTGCTGGATTATTTCGTGAAGGGAAAAAGGCTTGATTCCACCCGCATTAAAATCACGAATACGCTGGACGAAAAATCAGCTGAGTTCGAAAGTACACCGCGTTATACGGTGGAGTTTGTGGTGGATGAGTAGAGAATATCTTTAATAAAAAAACCACGGAGGCACTGAGGGCACAGAGGAACACAGAGAAACAGGGTGCTGATTTTGTGCATTTTGTGTTAAAAGAATAACCACAAGGCACTAAGGGCACTGAGAATCACTAAGGAAAATAGTTAGATCGTTTCGCCGTTCATCCAGGCTTTGAAAGCGGTTACTTTCGGGCGGCTTACAATACTTTCCAGCTTGGAATCGGTTTTGATTTCAACTTTAAGTTTGAAGTTGAAATAGTTATACCTTTTTCGATTCCTTCACTGAAAACATTCAGCCTGCGGATCACCCAGGCAATTATCAATCAGTTTTTCAGGTAATTCGTCAATGGAATAAGTAGTACTGTGCTGATTTTTCTTAGAGTTGAGGTTCAGCTAATTATTATATAATTTAACTTTTCGAGGTCCAAGTATTAAAATAGTATTGTATTTAATTGTTGTTAAGCATATTATGCTATTTCAATATTGATATTTATGCTTTATGTCAACCCCGAAAAATTATGTATCGACTGGATTCTGCCCTTTTAATTACTGTTCCTTCGTGGAAAATATTGAAAGTCAATTATTATGAAAGAAGTAGTTATTGTATCAGCAGTGCGGACAGCCATAGGGAATTTTGGTGGTTCACTGGCAAGTTTATCGGCAACTGAGTTGGGGGTTATTGCAGCAAAGGAAGCCATTAAAAGAGCCGGAATCAATCCTGAAGAAATTTCGGAGACTATAATCGGCAATATCTTATCGGCCGGGCTGGGCCAGAATGTAAGCCGGCAAATTGCCATTCATGCAGGCGTTCCTGATACCAAACCTGCCATGACAATAAATAAGCTTTGCGGATCAGGATTACGGGCTGTTTCCATGGCTGCCCAGTTTATTATGCTTGGCGATGCCGATGTGGTGCTTGCCGGAGGAACTGAAAGCATGTCGAATGCACCATATCTTTTGTCACAAGGCCGCAACGGTTTCCGTATGGGTCACGGACAGGTAATGGACAGCATGATCCTGGATGGGCTGACTGATTCATTCAACAACTACCATATGGGAATCACTGCCGAAAATATTGCCGAACGCTGGAACATCAGCCGCGAAGATCAGGATACGTTTGCGCTTGAAAGTCAAAGAAAAGCTGAGGCTGCTCAAACGTCGGGCCGTTTTGCAGATGAAATTGTGCCGGTTAGTATTCCACAGCGTAAAGGCGATCCTATTATTTTTGATACCGATGAATTTCCAAAACCCGGGCTTAAGCTCGAAAAACTTGCGGCATTAAAACCAGCGTTTAAAAAAGACGGCACTGTTACCGCCGGCAATGCTTCGGGCATTAACGACGGAGCCTGCATGCTTATCATTATGTCCGCCGAAAAAGCGGCTGAGCTTGGAATTAAACCACTTGCTCGAATTCTTTCTTACGGCAATGCCGCTCTTGATCCGGCCATTATGGGTTACGGACCGGTTCCGGCCACACTGGCAGCACTGAAAAAAGCAGGACTTACTATTGAAGATATCGATTTAGTTGAAGCCAACGAAGCTTTTGCGTCCCAATCCCTGGCTGTGGCCCGCGATTTGAAACTCGATCCGCAAAAGGTAAACGTAAACGGCGGAGCCATTGCTCTTGGCCACCCTATTGGCGCTTCAGGAGCCCGGATTCTTACGAGCTTAATTTACGAGATGAAACGACGTGATTCAAAAATTGGACTTGCCACTCTTTGCATAGGTGGAGGACAGGGAACGGCGCTTATTATTGAGAATATCAGGTAGGAAGAAGTCGGAAGACGGAAGACGGAAGTTGGAAGTCGGAATTAGGGGGTAAGCAGAAGAAAAACAGTATTTAACAGGTTCATGCAGGGTGTGAAATGCCAGAAAATAAAATTGTGTCCTAACCCTATTTCAGAAAAGATAAAAATTGACAGATATTCCCGGGATCATACTTCCGGCTTCGGACTTCGGACTCCCGACCAAATGTGACCTAGCCCAAATTCAGAAAAGAACAAAAATAAAGGATATTATCGGGATCAAACTTCCGGCTTCGGACTTCGGACTCCCGACCAAATGTGACCTAGCCCAAATTCAGAAAAGAACAAAAATAAAGGATATTATCGGGATCAAACTTCCGACTTCGGTCTTCCGACCAATTTACTAACTACACTTACAAAAAAAACCATGAAAAGACTTGAAAATAAAGTAGCCGTTATTACCGGTGGTGCCGACGGACTTGGACGCGCTGCAGCATTAAAATTTGCCGCTGAGGGTGCCCAGGTTATTATCTGGGATATGAACGAAGAAAAAGCACGGCTTACAGTTGCCGAAATAGAAGCCGAAGGAGGAATAGCATTCTTTGCCAAAGTAAATACAGCTTCTTATTACGATGTGGATGTTGCAACTCAGGAAGCCGTCGGACGCTTTGGCCGGATTGATATCCTTATCAATAATGCCGGTATCACCCGCGATGCTTCCATCAAAAAAATGACTCCCGAAATGTGGCAGCAGGTTATTGATGTGAATCTTACAGGCGTTTTCAATTGCGCAAAATGCATCAGTGCAGGCATGGTCGAAAAAGGATATGGCCGGATCATCAATACATCATCAGTTGTTGCTCTTTACGGAAATTTCGGTCAATCAAATTATGTGGCTACCAAAGCCGGTGTAATTGGTTTAACCAAAACACTGGCACGCGAATTAGGCCGCAAAGGGGTAACGGTAAATGCGGTTGCTCCCGGGTTTATAGCAACCGAAATGGTTAAAAAAATGCCTGAAAACGTCCTGAAATCAATGGAAGAAAAAGTTCCCCTCGGCCGACTTGGAACCCCTGAGGAAATTGCTTCCGTATATTTATTCCTTTCGAGCGACGAAGCTTCGTATATTAACGGGGCGACAATCAGCGTGGATGGGGGAATAACAATTTAAAGGAATCAAGATCCAAGTCTCAAATTCCAAGGGACAATGAGAATAAGCATGACTGAACGGGTCTGATCATCATATAAATTGAATGCGAAGCATTTGCACTTCGGCTCCGCTCAGTGCCCATGGACCGCGAAGCATTTGAACAACTTTGAAACTCTGAACAACTTTGAATTCTTTGAACCTTGAACGCGAAGCATTGAACAACTTTGAACAACCTTGAACAACCTTGAACTTTGAGTTAACGAGTAACCCCAAACCCCAAGGGGCTTAAAGCGTAGACAAGTATATAATTATATTTGAGCCTGTATACTTTGAACAACCTTGAACAATTTTGAACTTTTCAAACCCGAAACACTGAAACAAACCCCACCATGGCATCAATACAACAAGTAACCGGAGGATGGATAATGATCGCGCTTTATGCCGCGGCAATCCTGTTTTTCGTAATCCGCGGAGCACTGCGTACCAAAAATATAAGTGATTACGCGGTTGGGAATTTCAATTTTTCTCCTCTTTTTGTTGGCCTCTCGCTGGCTGCTGCTATGACAAGTGCCGCCACTTTTGTCATAAATCCCGGCTTAATTGCTGCTTATGGGTTAAGCGGTTTGCTGTCGTTCGGAATAGTTTTCCCGATTGCATCGCTCGTATCATTAGTTTTTCTTACCAAGAGCTTCCGCCGGCATGGAACCAACGTAAAAGCATTAACACTGGCCAGTTGGATAGGAACCCGTTACAACAGCAAAGGATATGCTTTATTTATCGGATTTTTGTCGGTGCTGTTAATCACGTTTATTGTTCTGATCCTGGTTGCAATCACCAAAGTGCTGAGTCAATCGTTAAATATCAGCGAGGTTTGGATGCTGTTTTTTGTGGTTGTTTTTGTTTTTGGGTATATGATGTTCGGTGGAGCCAATTCGATGGTGTATACCAATACGATGCAGGCCATTGTAATGGTGATAGTTGCAATTGTCCTGATATCATCCGGATATCCGTACCTGAAAGACGGATTGTTTTCCTTTTTCGATAAGCTGGCCGCCATAAGTCCCGAACTTGTAAAACCCACTAACCCTGGCAGTCCGTTGTTCCGGGATCTATTTGAAATTATCGTTGCCCAGATGATCGTAGGAGTAGCTGTAGTTTGCCAGCCACATATAATTACAAAGTCACTCCTTCTCAAAAAAGAAAGCGATGTTAACAAATACCTGGTATCCGCTATTGTAATTCAGGCTTTGTTTTATTCGGTGGTGTTCGCCGGGCTTTATGCACGGCTTACTTTCCCTGATATGACTGCAAACGGGAAACCGCTTGGAATTGATGGCGTAATTCCTGCTTATGTGGTTAAAATATTTTCCGAAGGCTGGGTAGCAATCTCTATCGGGCTGGTTGTTGTACTTGGCCTGGTAAGTGCCGGCTTGTCAACCATCGAGGGATTGATTCAGAGTTTAAGCACTACTATAACATCGGATATTATCAAACCTCTGTTTGGCAAACACATTACCAACGATCGCAATTATATTCTTATTAACCGACTGGTAATTGTCGGAATGGCAATTGTATCCTTCCTTGCGGCCCGCTCACAATTGCTGCATCCGAACCTGAGCGTGGCCATTTTTGCACAAAACGGCGTGTACTCCTTCTTTTCCATCGCTTTTGTGCCTATTGTATTCGGCATATTTTATAAAAGCACATCCCGAAATACTGCTTTAACAGGTTCAATTACAGCACTCGTGGTTTATTTCCTGGTTTACTATATATTCCCCTGGTTCATACAATCAGCGGGATTAAGTTTAGGATTCTTTGATAAATATTTTACCGGCAAAGTTCAAAACCCGGCCATCGCTGCAGCCTGTGCCATACTGGTTTCGGTACTGGTAAGCCTGGCCTCGTATTATTATTTCAGGAAAGCAAATGCAGAAAAGCTAAATTTGTCAAAAAACATTGCGTAACCATGACCAAAGACGAATCAATTTATAAGGAAAAGCTTATCAGCATTGAAGAGGCTATAAGTTTCATAAAAAGCGATACCGATATTATTGTGGCTCAATGCGCCTCGGAACCGCAGGGCTGTATGTCGAAATTTCACCTGGCAAAAGACCGTGTTACTGACGTAAAAGTGTTTTCGGTTTTAACATTGAAGCCTTACGATTTTTATATGCTACCTGAAATGAAGGGGCATTTCGAACTTTGCAGCTGGTTTCATGCTCCGGGTTCAAGGGCAGCTTTAAAAGCAAAAACCGGAACTGTTACTTACGTTCCCAATATGCTTCACCGCGCGGCTACCGACAGGCTGAAAGTCCGCCGTCCACATATGTTTTTTGGCACATGCACGCCTCCCGACGAAAAAGGCTTTGTTTCACTTTCGTTAGGCATAACTTATGAAAAAGATATTATCGAAGCAGCTGAAATAGTAGTTCTCGAAGTGAATGATCAACTGCCGCGTACACAAGGCGACACCCATGTTCATGTAAGTGAAGTAACTTATTTTGTTGAACACTCACAAACTCCCCCAACCCTGCCTGAGCCTCAGCCTGACGAAGTTGCCATAAATATCGGTAAACATATTGCTGACCTGGTCGAAGACGGTTCAACTTTACAACTTGGAATAGGCGAAATTCCTAATGCTGTATCGATGTCGCTGCACTCAAAAAAAGATCTTGGCGTGCATACCGAAATGATGGTCGACAGCATGATGGAACTTTATGAACTTGGTGTGATTACAAACAAAAGGAAATCTATTCACAGGAATAAATTCATCTGCACATTTGCCATGGGCAGCCTGAAGCTTTACAAATGGCTTGATAACAATCCATCGGTTGAATTTTTACGCGGTGGTTATGTTAACGATCCCTGTGTAATGAAGAACAACAGCCGGTTGGTTTCTATCAATACCTGTATTATGGTTGATTTCACCGGTCAGGTTTCCAGCGAATCCATAGGTGTAGAACAATATTCAGGTACCGGAGGACAGACAGATACTGCCGTTGCAGCCATTGAAGGAACCGACGGATTGGGAAAATCCATTATTGCCTGCCGCTCAACAGCCCAGCGTGGTAAAATTTCAACCATTGTTCCTGTTCTTCCAGCCGGAAGCGCCGTTACCCTTCACCGTAGCCATACCGATTATGTAGTAACAGAATGGGGAAGCGTAAGATTAACCGGCCGGACAGTAAGAGAACGCACTCACTTCCTGATTTCGATCGCACACCCTGATTTCAGGGAAAGCTTGCAGGCACAGGCGGAAGAACTAGGCTACTGGTAGCATACCGGATTTCAATCCCCAAAAGAAAAAATTCATCATAATTACCTAAATCAAATGCTCCCCATTAAAATACTAGGCACCGGTTTATACGTTCCAGGCAAAGCAATTCCTAATTCAGAACTGCAGGCACTTACAGGACTAGAATTCAAGCTGGACAAGCTTGAAAGTAAACTTGGTGTTTTTAGCCGGCATATGGCACACCTGCGTGGTATTCCTGAAACTACCGCTGACTTCGCTACCAATGCCGCTCTCAATGCAATTGCTGATGCTGGGCTTACAGGTGCTGATATCGGGCTTTTTATCGTAGGAACCGATACACCTGAATACATTTCTCCCGCAACTTCCATATTGGTTCAGGGCCGGATACAGAAGCAGGAAACCTGGGCTTCAACTTTTGATGTTTCGGCATCCTGTGCAAGTTTTACGATTGCTTTCGACAATGCAGCACGAATCATGGCCACAGATTCTACAATTAAATATGCCGTTGTAGTTGGTGTTTACAATATGCCGGCTTACCTGCGGGCTGATGATGCCTTTGGATATTCCCTTTTTGCTGATGGGGCCGGGGCTGTGGTACTTGGCAGAAATGATGGCGTTGACTCGAACTATACCGGCAGCCAGTTGCTTACCGATGGAACTCAATTCGACTTTATCGGCGTGTACGCCGGAGGGACAAAGATGCCGGTAACTGCAGAAGTAATCGCCGGTAACCAGCAAGGCCTGTTAAGTTTACAACCTCTGCCCGGCGATCGTAATGTGAAACTATGGCCTAAGATTGTAAATAAACTTCTGAGCAAATATGATCTTACAATTAAGGATGTAGATCATTTTATTTTCACCCAGATCAATCATTCGGTTATTACTGAAGTGATGAGTATTTTGGGAGAACCCATGTCGAAAACGACAACTGTTATGGATAAATATGGTTACACCGGTTCGGGTTGTGTGCCAATGGCATTTCATCATGCAGTTACCGGAGGCCGGATAAAACGCGGCGACCGGGTTCTGTTTATGGCGTCAGGCGCAGGACTGGCTGTTGGAAGTAACCTCTTTGTCTACTAAAATTTCAACTTTTTATGTCATATTCTACCGATCAAACATTTCATGCAGGTATAGTTGGTACAGGTATTTACATTCCCGAACCAAGGATGACTGCAGCACAACTTTCGGCTGCCACAAACAGCCAATGGAGTGAAGATGCCATTATTAAAAAGCTCGGAATTGTTGAAAAATCCATGCCCGGCAATGGCGACGGAACGCAGGAAATGGGTGTATTAGCCTCGCTCGATTGCCTTAAAAATACAGGAGTTCCGGCTACGGAGATTGATCTGATTATTTCCATCGGCGAAGAATGGAAGGAATACCCGCTTACCACTACCGGAATTTATATACAGGAACGTGTCGGAGCAGTAAATGCATGGGCCCTGGATATTCAGCAACGCTGCTGTACTTCGGTGGCAGCCATGAAAATTGCAAAAGATATGATGTTTGCCGACCCGGATATTAATACCGTACTTATCGCAGGCGGATACCGGAATGGCGATTTCCTCGATTATACCGACAGTTCCGTATCATTTATGTACAACCTGGCTGCCGGTGCAGGTGCAATCTTACTGAAAAAGAATCTTGGCCGTAACGTACTACTTGGAACTCACATTATAACCGACGGTACCATGGCCCGCGATGCAGGTGTTGAATTTGGCGGTACCGAAAATCCTATTACCTGTGAAAATGTTTCCATAGCACACCGTTCACTCAGAGTCTTTGATGAAAAGCACATGAAAGACCGCCTGAACGAAGTCTCGATGAAAAACTGGATGACATGCATTGATAAAGCATTTGAAAAGTCGGGTGTAAAAAAATCAGAACTGGATTTCCTGGCAGCGCTGCATTTTAAACGATCTTTATACTTTGGCTTAGTCGCTGAACTGGGATTAAACCCGGAACAGACCATATACCTGGAAAACTACGGGCACCTGGGACAGATAGACCAGATACTCTCACTTCACCTGGCACAGCAAACAGGTAAAATAGCGGAAGGAAGCGTTATTTCCATGATCGCTGCCGGTATTGGTTATGCCTGGGGAGCGAATGTGATACGATGGGGAGAATATAAGGTCTGAGGTATAAACAAATAGCATATAATACTGTTATACAATTCATTAAATAACCTCAATAATTAAATTAACACTTAGGTCAACCCTGCATTCTTTAATTCAAATACAAATATTAAAAATCAGTTCTTTAATTTTACCTTTCTAACCTAAACTCTAAAAAAATCATGAAAAAATTAATTTTTATTCTTGTTGCTCTTACCATTGGATTTAGTTCTTGCGATAAAAGCGAGGAAGAAGATGTTTACAATCCTACCACAGATGGTATTACCGGTGAGTGGCAATCATCAGGCAGCAATGTGGCTGTTTTGCTTTCAACCTATTTCAAAGTAGATTCAATTTATGCAAGATTCGAGGCTAACAACACTTATTATGTTGAATCATATGCCCTTGACACCAAAACTATTTATTCAGGCACTTATGCTCAGGCTAAATCAACAACAGGCTCAATCTGGACAATTGTATTAAATCAAAGTACGCCAACAGCAGTTACAAGCGAAGGAATGTTTGAAATAACAGAAACCGGCACTGTTTACTCCATGAAATACGAAGTTGTACAAACAACTCCCAGTATTTCTGCCACTCCTCCAACACCAGCCGCTGGTTTTGGCAGTACCAACGGAGGTGCCCTTGGAACCTGGAATATTCAGAATTTCGTTCAAATAGTAAAATAATCGCCCAAGATTATCTGGTCAGAATATAATGTCAATCATGTTATATTCTGACCTTTTTATTTCTATTGCATCTGAAAACCAGACAAATAAAAAACACCACAATGAAAAAACTATCCGGTTTAGCAGCTCTACTATTTATAACAGTAACAGCTATTGCTCAACTTCCTACGAATCAGTATTTTTCGAAAGAGATCCCTCAAAAAGCAAACAAGGAATTTCAGTTTCTGGCATTTTATATTAACCAGGCTGTAATATCGAATATTTATCCTGAAAATGACTTCCTGAAAGGGCAGGTTGTGGGACGACTATTTGGCGCCAACACTACCAAAACAAGCAAGACAAACACAAGCGCATACATTGAGCAGCGTTTAATTCCGTTTTTTATTTACCAGCCAAGTTTGTTTAATGGAAAAGCTACGTTAAGAGCTTCCTTCGAATTGGACTGGACATGGGGCGATGTTGCCTATGGAGCGGGAGGGAATTTCGGCGGGGCTATTTCAGCAGACCAGGTTAACCTGCAGACTCAAAACCTGGAGCTGGAATTAAATCCATCAAAAGGTTTATTTATAAATGTCGGACTTCAGCGTATTTTTGACACTCCTTACAATCCTTACAAAACGCTGTTTGATAAAATGACAACTACCGGTTACCGGTTGGCCTATTTCGGAACCGATGGAGTAGGTATTTCGGTTAGAAAAGACTGGGACTATGCAAGGTTAAAAGGCGGATATTACAAACTTTATGAAAACTACGTTCAACTGAATGACGATGTTTCCTTGTTGGAATTAACCGGCGAGAAAGACGTTAGCCGCACATGGAAAGTGGGCGCTTCAGCTTACTATATGAGGGACAGGGCGTCAGGTGCCGGAGGCGTTTCTATCCTTAGCCAGGGATTTAACAGCTTGCTGGCTGCGCATAACGGAGTTTATAAATTTAACTTTGGGAATGTACAATACAAATCTGATGTTGTCTGGTTAGGAACATTCTTCGGACGAAATACTGAGCATTGGATCGATCCGCTGATGATAACCGGATTTTTGAATTTCAACCTTGGGAAAGCCGATACTTTAACTGACCAGCAGGTTTCGCAAACTGAATGGAACCGGGCAACAGATATATTCGGCTATGCAGGTAATATCCGCGCATCCTACCGGTATGGGCAAACATTGAACGACGTTGTTACATTGGATGTAATCCATTCGTCGGGTGATTCCGATGGGTTAAGTGATGGAAAATATTCCGGTGTAATTACCGGAAATCAGTACGGTGCTCCGGGAGCTATTTTTGTTAGTTCGGGTTCGTATCTGCTTATGCCTCATGGCAATGTTGTGAACCGATATACTCCCGCTATTCTGGATATTTCGAATATGGGTTACGGCATGACAGGCATCACCTTAAATGCCTCCAAAGGATTAATTCCAAACAAACTGAATGCTAAAATCGGAGGTGCTTTTGCGTTGAGTACAGTTCAGCCTTTAGGTGGTGGTAATATTATAGGTACGGAAGTTAACGGAAATGTAGCCTATAACTTCGGACCATTCATGAGCCTTGAAGCACATGCAGCTTATTTGATGTTAGGCAGTTTTTACGACAGCCGGCAAAATTCATACGGCAGTGCAGTTAATGGAGATATTGAAGGACGTCCGGTGAATCCATATACTGTATTTCTGGTTTTCAAATGGCTCATGTTCTAATGTTAAATTTATAGTGATATGATAAGAAAATCAATATATACGAACTTTGTAATCATTCTGATTATAATGAGCAGTTGCAGTACACCTTACAAAGCAATTCCGAACCTGAGCTCCATGGATGAGATGAAGTACAAAGTTGAAGTGAGCAAAGTACATTTGCCACAAAGCGGCTATGATATTGCTTACACTGACGACGGAAAAGGTAAAGAAACCATTATTTTCATTCATGGACTAGGAAGTTATTCGCAGGCCTGGATTAAAAATGTGGCGTCACTCAAAGCAAATTACCGTTGTATCGCGATTGATCTGCCCGGGTACGGAAAATCAAGCAAACAACCACACAGCGGTTTAATGACGTTTTATGCAGGTATCATCAACGAACTGGTTAAGGAACTAAAACTTGAAAAGGTATACCTGGCCGGGCACTCGATGGGTGGACAAATTTCAATTACTACCCATCTTACCTATCCTGAAATTGTGAAAGGATTAATTCTTGTTGATCCTGCCGGATTTGAGTCATTCAACAAAGGGCAGCGCCAGTGGTTTAAAAATGTTATGACGGTTGATGGAGTGCGGCTTACAACTCCTGAAGCCATTCAAAACAACCTTGCAACAAACTTTTACAGGCAGCCGGCAGATGCAGAATTCATGATCACCGACCGGATCGCCTGGCGCACAGCAAAAGATTTCAATGCGTATTGTTATGCGGTTGTACAATCGGTTGCAGGTATGGTTGATAATCCAGTACTTGAGTATCTGCAGGATATAAAAGTACCGACGTTGATCTTTTTTGGTGAAAATGATAACCTGATACCTAACCGGTACTTAAATCCCGGCAGAACAATTGATATCGCCAAAAACGGTGCCGACAAAATTCCTGGCAGCAAACTTATAATAGTTCCCAAATGCGGGCATTTTATGATGTTCGAGAAATCAGAAGTATTTAACTCTGAGACACTCAAATTCATTCACTAGACTTGTTGTTGATTGGTTGTTGTGAAACGGGAGCGCTGAAAAGTGGCTCCTTTTTTTTGGGAGTTAGGGGTTGGGGATTAGTATCTAATCTTTTAATTTATTCGCTCCTTGCTTATTTTAACCCAGATTACGCATTAGGTAATTGAAAAGGGAAGGAATATTCTTTTGATGAGTTCCACAAACCGGAGAACCACGCTCGTCGTTTTTTATTAAGTGCGATTTTAAGAACAAGTCT
>CAIRMR010000127.1 GCA_903879715.1 uncultured Bacteroidales bacterium | reverse complement strand
TTTAGGTTGAGTAAAGTTCTTCAGCCCGGCTGAATTGGCTGCTTTTGCTTTTTTATCGTTATTAAAAACAATGAAATAACTTTCGGAAGCTTCAAATTGAAGCGGTATCTGAATCTGGCCATTTTTTATTTCGAATTCAGGCAGTTCCCGCGTTTCTCCGGTCATAGGATTCCACAATTCGGGTGTTCCTTCGCTTACCCTGAATGTGGGGGTCACGTTTATTGCTGCATTGGTTTTGTTCGAAACAAAATAGATTTCACCTGATTTGATCAACTGATGTGTATATCTTAAAGAACCATCTGATGTAAAATCTTCAGCAATACCCATTTCGCGGAGCACTGAAGCTGTGGCATCATAGTCCGGGTACAGCTCAGGCTGTTTAATACCGGAGAAAGCGCCACCCCAGTAAATTTTACCTTTCCCCAATTTTCGTTCTGAAATTTTTGAAGGTGCGGTTGTTGCACCCCACATTGACGTAGATGTTGCGGCTACTTGCTTATCACATTCCGGATAATTAACCAGGCTGGGGGATTTAAGCGGAGGATTTCCGATAATTACAGCACCATCCTTCACCAATGATTCAATCTTATTGAGCAAAGCCGGAGTCATGGTTTCAGTTTTAGGCAGAACCAGGATGTAGTAGGAAGCCCCTGAAGGGAATACGATTTTACCGTCGGCAACTGAAGCTTTTAATAATTGGGATGGCGAGCAGCCATCAAAGTTGTAACCCTTACGATCGGGAAGAAAAGCATCCTTTGACTCACCCGGGAGCATTTCTTCCTTGGCCGTAAATACCAATGATTTGTCCGGCACCATTCCTTTTGTTAAGGCAGAAGCCGGTGCACGGAATACCTGGGGTGCTCCTTCGGGTGTAAGATATAGAATATCGGCTACTGTTTGTCCCTGCTGTAAAATGTACGAACAACGGGAAACATATTTATGGTAAGCATCTGCCATAGGCCACCAGGTCTGACTGCGGTCGTGATGCACACCGTAAGGACCCATAGTCATTCCGGGTTTGAGATTTTCAGGCAATACCTGGTGTTGATAGGTATGGTAAACTAATTTATTTACCCCGGCTGCGAAAGCCCAGTCGCCCTGATCTTTCATTGATCCCGGATATTGCTTCCATGCGTCGAGATAAGCGGTAAAGGCTTCAGCTGCAACCACTTTTTTCCCTTCAATATGTGCAATGGAAGCAGCCTGAATACAACTAAACGAAGAATTGAATCCATAATCTTTACTCCAGAATTCACACATGGGAACATCAGCTACGGCACCCAGTTCCATATCGGCTGTAGGGTTCATATCATAGGGTTCAATAGAAAAGCCCATGTTGTATTTTTGTGCGTACTTTTTCAGGTGAATTGCATGGTTTTCAACAACTAATTCCTGTGAAGTCAGTCGCAGGTCCCATAAAAACCGCTCGCTTTTTTCGACACTTTCCACCACTAATCCGGCATAAACCGGGTAAAAAGGAAGCGGATCATACCCTCTGCGTTTTTTAAATTCCTCCCTGAGTTTTATAGTCCAGTTTTGTGCTCCCATTTCCCAGCTATCCATATGCAGCATTTTTAATCCGCCCTGTTTGTTTTTATCGGGCATTCCGGTTTTTTCAAGCAACTTACCGGTGAAACTTGCCATGTGTGTATTAATGGCTGTGGTATCAAATTTATCGGCTTCAAATCCCACACCCGGCAAAGGAGCCGGACGGGTAACAGCACCGTTATTTCTGCTTCCAAAACGCATAATAGTCCAGTTACCTTTGGGTGCTTTCCAATCCAGGGTGCCATCCGTTTTCATATAAGTGGTTATATCAATGATTTTATCCGGCGAAATTGCTGTTCCTTTACCAGGTTCGCTGTATTTTGCCAGCGAAGGAAGAAATGGTTTAACTCCAGGCTTTGATGAGTATGGTTCGCGATAATACAACGCTTTCTCCGTAATATCGCTTATTTTGAAATCTCCTGCCGGAGTTGGGAATGCCAGAACACAAACATCTTCATAATATTCCTGCCATCTTTGTTTGAGCTCAGGAGTAAAAGCCCCATCGCCAAAATAGGGATTCATGGGTGCAGGCTTGGGAAGAAGGATTGGCTTGTTCTGTTCTCCGGAGATTTGCACTGAACTATACACCAAATGCTTCATCGACTGTGCACCTGTTACCCAGGGACCTCCGCTGCCGGTCCAGCCGGGCCCAACGCCAAGGGTTATGGTTATGCCTAAACGCTCCGACTCGCGTACAATATGGGTAAACAGATTCATCCATTCTTTGCTCATAAAGTCTACTTTCCCGCGTGGTATACCAACATTTACTTCGAGAAACACGACAGTACCAATACCAACCTTTTTCATAGACTCCAGGTCGGCAGTTATAGCCTCTTTCGAAATATTTCCGTCCATAAAATACCAGTAAACACCGGGTCGGGCGGAATCAGGCGGATTTAAAAAGCCTTTCTTCAATTCGGATAATGACGATTCGCCCTTGTGCTTGGAACAGCTGCAAGCAAGCAAGGTTGCAGCAATGGTAATAAAGAAAATAATTCTTTTCATTTTATGGTTTTATTATAATGTGTTAATTTAATTTTAGTTTTTTGAAAACTTTAACCAGCATTCCTGCAATTATCTCGTATCCCTGATCCGAAGGATGTAATCCATCGTAGGTCATTGCAACTGCTGCCGGTGGATACGGATATTCGTCCGTGTCAGGATTAAAGGGTTTTTCGATGTATTCAGGATAGGTAAGATTTATGTACTGACCTGTGGTTTCATCTTTCACCCGTTTAAATTTTACCATGTTTTCAAGGGTAATTCCGCTGTGGTTGTATAAATCGACCACCTTAATTTTCTCGTGCTTCCCTATGATTTTAACTGCTTCGGCGAAAGTTGCCAGTGACTGACCGTTTTTAAATTTATACGCTCCCCAGGCATTATTATTCAAATCAGCGATGTAAACAAAATCGCCGCGTTGCATGGGAGTAATAAGTACAATTTTTGCTGATTTATTCAGATTACGAAACTTGTTGACTATAATCCTGTAAGAGCCATAAAAAGTTCTGTTTCCTGTATTTTCAAGATAGTCGGTGAATGTTCCAAGGGGTACTTCACTCCACCAGTCATTTGTACCTAAAAAAACGGTATAAACATCGGAAGATTCAATTCCAAGGTTTTCAATTTCGCCGGCAACCTGGCTTGCGGTCCAGCCATTATATCCTTTGTTTATATAGCTGATTTGAGGTATTTTTTCAACAACCCGGGTCATATAGCCTTTTGTTATCCGGTTTTCGGTTTCTTCAGGGTGTTCGTTCAGATAGGTAATAGAGTCGCCTATGGCACTCCATTTTACCTGTTTCTCAGTAAAAGAGCTGGTAATCAGAAATATAATTGCGATTAGTAGCAGGTGCTTCATGTAATTAGCCAGTATTGATTAAAGCTATTAATTAAATGTAAAAATATGAAGGTCATTGACGGCTGCCCGTTTGATTCTGGTATTTTTCTTATGAATTTGTATCAATCTTGATAAATTAAATTTTTATAGATTTCCTTTTATAGTAAAATTGAAAATGGACAATGTGAAGTATGGGTAGAGTTATTTGACTATAGAAGATAAAACTACCTCCTTGCAAGTTCGCCTTATGGCCGAAGTTGGACTAAATGGATAAATTGATTATATTCTGTTTTCATAAGTGTCTTGTAATAATAACATATCGTCCCTGACGGGACTTTTTGAAAACTTTAATTTGTTAACTACCAACATTATGCCCTGGCGGGACAGCCCCGTTAGGGGCTAAATATTGGTAGAACATAAATCAACCCCAGGTGAAGTCCCGTAGGGACGAAATATATCAGGTATTATAGCGTTTTCTGTTTTATCTTTCCGAACAACAACGAAAAAAAATCTTAAGTTTCAGCCATATTGATGACCAGGTTTACCGTGCACGCGTAACATACGCGCACAAGCAGAGGTAACCATTTTGTGCACTGGCGAGTACCGGAAGCAAGAAGGTCATTAATAATACAGGAAAGAGTTTCTTCACACTGAGAATTTTTTTATTAAATTAAAATTTACAACCTATTGTTTACCAGTTTATTAATGACTAACAGAATCTCTGAATTAATTATTTCCGCTACTTTTAAAAGAGTTTTATACAATAAACAACTATTTGATCTTTTTAGGGTTAAATTCGAAGATTGTGAAAATATGATAAGTCTTATAAAAATTCTCAGTAAAGAAACCCAAATACCCAACAGAATCAAAACTGAAATTTATAAATACTTGCTTTGGAAGATTTAACGGTGAATTCTCAATTTCTTTCCAGACTTTTAATTCAGGGGTATATTCCCATAAATCTGTAGCCGAATTGCAATTATCAGAACTTAATCCATAGTACAATTTGTTTTTGATAGAAAAGCTTACAATCTTTTTATACCAGATTCCTGGAAATTCTGTTTCTTTAGTCCACAAATTCGATTCAGGATTGTACTTCCATATATCTTTCGAAAACACATATACTTTATTTCCAAGCACCTGGGCCGAATGAAAAAATGTGGCAGGAATACTAGCTTTCTTTGCCCAGGAGTCAGATGATTCATCATAAGCATAAAAGCCATCTGTTGTTAAATAATACCCAATATTATTAATAGCAAATGCGGCCGAACCATTTTGATTATAGGGTGCTGATGGGACATCCCCAATTTTGGTTGCTTCATATTCTTTTCTGGTTTTCAATCTCCATAATTCGAGGCGATCACAGTCAATAAAGTATACATATTCATTCAAACAAAATGAATTAAAACGTGAACTTTGCGGATTTGTGGAATAGATTCTTCCTTCAATATCGCTTAAAATATTTGTTGTTGGATCAAAATAGCTGATCCACCTTGCCCCATCTATAATAATTCCAAGTTTTCCGTTCGAAGTTCCATAAAAATTATTATTTATGTATTGCTCCCAACGAGAATTCTCTTTTAGACTCCATGGATTTTCTGAACTCCCCTGGCTTTGGAATTGAACAAAATTTCCATAAATAATATTATCCTTAGTTTTTGCAAATGCCCTAACTTTATATGTCAGATTAGCTATAAGAAATGTGTTTATGTTAACAGAGAATGTACCATTCATGGCTTTTTTCGAAACAAGGATAGTGTCAGATTCGTGCTGAAAAGCTTCATCTGGGGCAAAAATAAACCCATATTCAATGATTTCACTTAATCCAGTATTTATAAACTGACCGTTAAACATCGCTCCGTTGGCGTCTATTTTGGAAACTTCTAATGTTTGGATAACAGGATAATTTTTTATCCCTATCTCGGCATCTTTTGTACATGACAACAGCATTGTGATCATTAATGACAGATAAATCAGCTTTTTAAAAGTGGCAATGTTCTGCATATTTATTATTTCTGAATAAACTTTCCTTACTAAAATACATTTAAATTTTTCGGCAAAATTGAAGAAGGAATAAGATTAATTTGACATAGGAGCTGAAATTTGCTTGTTAAAGATTTATTCCAGTTATAAAATTATATTCCGAGATCTTTACAGGATTATTATGATTGATATAGAAATCTTTATAATAAATATTTGAACGCAATTCAATGAACAATGCATGCTTGTTATTTAGCCTTAATTCAAACCCGCCTCCCAGTGAAAATCCGAATTGATTACTTTTCAATACTGATGATTCATCCACTTTGTTCACGTCAATGCCATCCTTACCAATAACTGATTTGTACGACGATGTTTCATTCTTAATGCCAAACGAAGGCGTTACTCCTATATTTAAAAATGGCCGAATTTTATTTGAAGGATATACATACCTGATAAGGATTGGTAATTTCAAAGAAGAAATATTAGCTACGAAATCATAATCAGCAGTGTCAACAAATTTATTATATGACATTCCGTGATCGGAATAATACAACTCAACATGGTAGGAAAAATTACTGGCTATGATAGGCTTGTCAGCAAACAAGCCAATTGTATATCCCCTTACATAGTTGAAATCAAAATAGTTAAGAAATTCATTACCTGAGCGAAGTACTAATTTTAAATAACTAGAACTTACAGTTAGCCCATACCTAAAATGAGGCATTGGCGCAAATTCACAAGTGTTATATTGTTTGATTAGTTTAGTAAATGTCTCCTTTTTATATTCTACAACTTTAATAGCATCTTCAACCGCTTTGCAATCGGAGGTTATCTCAAGCAATTTATCTTTGTAGCCTCTGTCTTTTGAAATTTTCTTATCAATTACATATAAAGTACTGTCTTTTTCGATAAAGAAAGTCTGAACACCTGTTGTCTCCTTGAAAGAATATAATGTGGCCTTTCCTTGATGCAACCGCTCCAGAAAAACTTTTTGGTTTGAACCGGATAATTGTACTTCTCTTGAGATAAACACACGACCATCCCTAAATCCATATTCTTTTATCAGGTAAGGGTTATAATACTCCCAAACGTGACCATTGCGCACTCTACAAAAGCTTCCATTAAAAGAGTCTCCGTTCTCTGTATCTATTTTTGCGGCTACTACTGAACTATCGGTTACAATGTATCCTGTTTGCCCGATTGCAAGTATTGGAAGTAAGTAAATAAAAAAAGATACAAAAAAATAAAGCGTCTTCATAAAAACAAGAATTCAAACTGGTTTCACAACAATATTATCTGCTTATCAATTATTTGTAGTTTTGCCATTTACTACGTATTTATTATTGGGATCGGCCTCGTGGAAATTGATGTAAATGTAATTAATTCTATTGTCGCTTTAGCAAAACCAGATATAAGTTGAACCCACTGAATTCCAATAATGGATGACTGGTTTTGGGTGCTGCACTTTCTCCAAAAGTTAATTTTACAAAACTATTTTCCGTTCATATACCCTTTGCCTGTATCCTAAAGTATCAAACTCAGGTGTCCTGAGTTTGATACTCAGGAAACAAATCTAAAATATTTCTTCTTCGCCTCGGATGTACTTCTTTATGCTTGCTTTTCTTCTTCTTTATTTTATCGGGAAGATACAGTATCCTGAGTCTGCGACTCAGGATAACACTTGTTATTTTTATATTTTAGAACACTGCCGACAACTGAGCTGTTTTTGTTAAATCACACATTCTTTTGACTATGTTTGATCAGCTTTTAACAAATATTGATTATAGAATCGTAATTGTTAAGTCTGAACCGGCAGCAATCTTGCACCCGTTAGCCAGGTTTATGGTTAATACATTGCCTGACTGCTTGAATTTTACCTTTTTCGCACCGGTTTTATTTTCTTTGACAGAGACCTGGCTTACTTTATGCTTGTCGGGTACCATTAGTTCAATCTGCCTGACTGATACATTACCATATTTTACAGAGATAACAGATGTTTGGCTTGACTTGCTGCGGGTTTGGGTAAACAAGCCCCATCCTTCAGAAGCAGAGAAAAATGACTTATGATTTTCCGGCTGCCAAACAGGTTTAAAGGTGATCACCTGCTGAGGGCCATCGTACATAAAACCCTGTAGTGCCAGCAAAGCGGACCAGCTGCTCAAAGCACGACCATAGAAATCGCCGCATTCATCTTCCCCAAAAGGGCTGCCGCAACCAAATACAGTTGAATTATTGGCCATATGTACCTCACCGGTTGACCTGAATCTGCCGTCGTACCTGTTTGCAATGGCTTGTATAACTGAGATGCCTTCGTCCACCAACCCGTATTGAATCAATGTGGCAGCCATGCTGTATTCAAAACCGCTCATGACTTCGTTGTAATAAAGAATTGTATTGTCGGGAATAGCAGCTGGGTGCTTAAACATCTGCCAGCCCGTATCCCCTGTGCCAAGGAAATCGCGGAAAGCAGCTATGTAGCCACTCCCGGTATCGGTGAATTTATTTGAATTATAAATCTTCAGAAGTGCTTCACGCGAGCGATCCTCCGGATAAATTGGTCCCAATCCAAGCTGGTTTGCCCACCACTGACCCAGAAGCATGTCAATTGAAACTGCATCAGCCATAACCCTTGTATTTGGCAGGTTCTCGGTTTTCTCCTTGTAATAACCCAGGTTACTGTCCCAAAGTTGCGTGTTTTGATTCCGGACTCCTGTAGTCCAGATTTTATTGTATGCTGAAGCAGACGCAGCATCTCCCATAATTGAAGCCATTTTTTCGCAGGCTTTTAACGCAGCCATATACATGGAACCAATCCAGGGCGAAGTGCCGGAAATATTACAATCCAATGTATTGTGATGTGTGCCCGACATCATTCCGTCCTTATCAGGGTCGAAGGTGGATATGGTATAGTCCATTGCTTTTTTTGTCTGAGCCCATGAAGCAGCCAGAAAATCATTATTTCCGGATAACAGATGTTCCCTGTAAACACCCAGTATGCTTCCGAAATGTCCGTCGATGGCATTATTCAGCTCACCATCCCTCGAAGGAAGCAATCCTTCTGCTGTCTGGGTTTTTAAATCCTGTTTTCTGAGAATTCTTCCTAACTCAGGAAATAGCCTGGCATGTCCCTGCGCGTAATGATACACGTGTTTGCAGTTGCCAAACCATTCTTCATGATTGGAGGTGCTTTCCCATAATCCGAAATAGCCGTTTTTTAACCAGAATGCGGTGGGCGATTTCAGGACACAAATATTCGAAGAGATCCGGTCGAGCACATTGCGTGGAATGTTTGATGAATAAAACGTGTTGTGGTATAACCTTGTTTTTGCATCAAGGTCACTGAAATGTCTGAACACATAATTATCCACATCAGCGGCATCAGCCCACCAGTTTTCGTACTGATTGCCTCCTTCGGGGAAATTCCAGGCCGGGATGTCCTTTCTTCCAAAACTCCCTTTCGGTAAATACCAGCTTAATACAAACGTTATGGTTTTTTCTTCCCCGGGATTGAGGGTAAAATCCTTTGCCAGCGCGCCGTCAACAGTGGTTCCGGCTTGCGGGCTTAAAGCCTGAATTTTTCCCGACAACTGTCCGTCGGCCGAGAAATCACTGAACAAAGAAGCCAGGCTTGCCCATGAAGCATTACCTGTCATACCCGTTTCATAACCCGACAATTGCATACTCCCGGCTGTTCCGGCCATTTTCAGGGAAGTTTTCCCCGTTTCGGAAACAATGGTATTCTGATTGCTTCCATATCCCCTGCAATTTCTGTTACCGGGGCCGGTAATTGTATCATAACCGGTAAAACCGACTGCATTTTGCTGGGTTGCCATCAGGCTCACCTTCACTTTGGTTACAGATGTATTTTTTACGGTATAGCGAAAAATGGCAGAGGGTACGGCCGAATTCTTCAGATCCATGGGAATCAGAAAGCTGTATGCTTCGAGGCTTACCTTCACTGGCAACTCCTTATCTGCAAAATCGTACCAGCCAAAAGGAAACTCTCCCTGGAAAGTTAAACTATTGATAGCAGGAAATGTTCCCACCGGACTGGTTTGAAGTGCCCTAATTACAGGAGTTCCATTTTGTTCGGTACGAATGGCAAAAAAACTGTTGGGAACTTTTCCTGAACCAGCTCGTTCTTCAAAATTATTAAAAATATGCCACCATTCCCTTTCAGCGCTGCCATTCATACGGATTACACTGCCTCCCAGGGCGCCAACCGGAAAATCAATGGCGGTGAGATACTGCCCGGAATAGGTATGTGCATTGTCGCGCAGCATTTCCTGCGAAGACAGGGAAAGTGAACATTGAATTATAAAGAATAAGATTGCAAAAAGTCTGGCTTTCATAGTTGTGTACTGTTTTGAATATAATTTTCGAATTGCATTACCTGTCAGATTGATTCGTTTTCATAGCATCCCGCAGGGTCTTCTCCTTTTCGGAAGACCAGTATTTACAATCCAACTCAATAAATACAGATGAATAGGGGATCACCTCGTTGGTTTTCAGGACAAGCACTTTAAACAACTTCGACGCTTTATCAATTTTCACAAAAACAGAATCGTGTAAAATCACCCGGGGATTATACTTTTCAAGAATTTCAGCTCTTGCATTCTTGTATTCATCAATGGCACTCACTTGTTCTGAATTCAGATAAGCAAATTCCTTGTCGGTATAAACGAGAGGTTTAACATGCGTTGAGGCTGAAATCTGCTGCAATGTAAATGAAAGCACATCCTGAAGATTATCTTTTGTATCAATATTAATCACACCATCGGTATTTTGCGCAGGGAATGCTTTGTCAACTATCAGAATCCAGTTCCGATGTCCGAACGATGAAATATGGTTATCCACCTGGGTTTTCCAATCCGATAGCTTAGCGGTATCAGAAGCTGGTTCTTTTCCTTTGCAACCGGACATGCCAAACAGTATGGTTATGAAGAATAAAGTGGCAAAGACAACTTTTCCTTCCATTGCTTTTGCTTTTAAAAGACGTTTTCTTGTTTTCATATTTCTTTGATATTTACTTGCTGTGGCCACTCCGAAAAGTCCGGGTTCCATCAACTACAAATATTTATTGATCCCTGGATTTATAGATTATTTTGTTTCATTTATATTTCTATTCAGCAATTAACACTGTCACCGGTCCTAACAGACCAGAATCAAGAAGAACGGCATCGGGATTCATTGCGATATTGGTCTTTGTGATACGTTGCTCTTTCGGCAACCGGGCATCTCCGGTTAAACGGTTGTGCCATAGGTTTACAACCCTCACTTCGAGTTTATTTCCAGTCTGTTTAACCGCATCGGTGATATCAACCTGGAAAGGCTCGCACCAAACCACGCCAAGATTTTTCCCATTGAGCCAGACTTCGGCAACATTCTTAACGCTGCCGAGATTTAAGCTAATTCGTTTGGCTCCACCGGGATTAGCCGGCAAATCAAATGTTTTGCTATAGCTTGCTGCTCCTGAAAAATACTTAATAGGTGCTTCAGGACGTGCTGACCAGCTAATAAGAGTATCAAATAAAACTGAATTTGGACCACCCCATATAGTATCAAAAGATACTTTCCACGAACCTTCCAAGCTACTTAAAGGTTTAAATTTTAAAGAATTTCCTTCGTTTTTCCGAGAAATACCTTTGGCTAACGGTTTTTCAAAAACAATAAACAAGGAACCATAAGGAGCCAGGTCAAGTGGTAAAGTGGTTGTTTTATCATTTTCTGTACTCAATGCAGCTTTTCGTGTTTCACCATTTACAGGATTCCAAATTTCAGGCTGTTTTCCCTTGATGCGGAATTTAAAATCGGCATGTGCTGTTGTGGCTCTGCGGTTAATAATAAAATAGATATCCTTTTCTCCGATTTTCTTATGGATGTAGTCGAATAGATCATTTTCATTTTCAGAACTGAAGGAAAAGTCAGGAACAATTCCATCCTTCATAAGTACCTCTCTGATTGTTAAATCACTTATTACCCGACCCTTGCCCGGTTTCTTTTGTATCCACAGTTTCTCCGCAATTTTCTTCAGTTGTTCTTCACTCTGCGGATAGCCGGTAAGGCTATTAGTCCTAACCGGCTTTGGGCCCAATATGGTAGCGCCTGCCGACACCAATTCATCTATTTTCTGTAGAGCCGCCAAAGAGAAAACCGGCCTTTCCGGAAGAACCAACATGCGATAATTCATGCCATCGGGCAGCACGATCATACCATTCTTTACCGACAAGCGATTCAAAAGGATATCAGTGTTACAGACATCATAATCATATCCCAAACCACGTGAAGGATCAATATTTTTTGGAGGGACATAACAAGGAATTTCATCACCGTTATAATAGAGAACATCGGCAACAAACAAACCCTGCTGAAGCATGAACTGGCATCTGTTGAGGTAAGAAAGGAAAGGTTCTGCCGCCATGCTCCACCAGGTAATATTTTGATTAAAATGAGTACCGGCAGCGAATGCTTTGCCAGGCTTTCCATCTTTAGCACCTGAAGTGGCAGAACCATGTATTGTAAAGGAATTAATCCCTTCACAAAAAGCAATATTTGCAGACAGGATTAAATCGTTTGGCCCATTACCCCAATGCGTATGAGAACTCAAATCTGTAAACGCCTCAGAAGCAACAACTTTTTTCCCGTAAAGATGCGCAGCGCAGGCAGCTTGTTTGGCATTCAGATTTTGAGCGCCTTCATCCCAACCTTTCTTTTCTACCGAGTGGTGGTTCTGCGGATCAAATTGATTCTCCTTCCAAAAGTTATTTGCCCAGAATTCTGCCACAGGAATATCCATCTTACTTTGATTCAATAATCCATCGTTACAGAGCAAACGCGGATGATGCTGGCCACCAGCTTCGGCCCTGACTTTAATGCCCTTTTCATGTGAAAGTGCTGCCCAGTATTCATAGTGGTTATCTGCCACGCAATCGGCAATTGTGCGGCGCACATCGGCCAGGAACCTGTCGGTAATTTCGACATTACCCACAATTTCGCCAGCCATAGCAGCAAGATAAGGAGTGGCATCATATCCACGTCTTTTCCTGAATTCTTCCAGTATTCCAGGTGTCCATGAGTAGATTCCATCAATTTCAACATTGTCTTCGACAAGGTATTTTAATGTTTTACCTGCCAGCGATCCGGCATTTTCGATGAGATCTTTAAGAACGTCAAAGTTCTGAACTGTAGCTGACTTACTCAGATAATCGGTAAGCAAGCCGTCAGAACAGGGTATTCCTGTAGTGGTCTGTCCTAAACGCACAATTTTCCAGGTTCCATCAGGCACATCCCAGGTAAGCGTGCCATCAGGCGCACACTTTGGGGTCAGGTTTATGGATTTCTGATAATTAAGAGGCTTATCATCGGGCAACGAAACTAATTCTTGTTTCACAAAAGCCATCTGGTCGCGCTGGGCTGTTCCGGTAACTCCAAACGGGTTTCCTAATCCGCGTTTTGAAGCCATTTCGGCAAACCGCACTACCTCTTCTTTGGTTCCAAGGGAAAAATCGCGGACAAAAGATTTCTCCGGAACTTTTATCCTGAAGTAGCGGGCTATGGTTGCCGGCACTGCCTCGTAAACAACATTATGCCATGGCATTGCATAACCGCTCCACACTTTCGTAAAGACTTTTCCATCTTCAGAGGTTTCCAGAATTGATGTTCCGGCAACTTCCAACCAAATCCAGTTTACCAATTTTGGAGAACCAAAGTCTATTTGTATCCATGGAGAATCAATTTTTTCGGTTTTCCAGCCTGTATTGTAGTTTCCATCGAGCAAATTTGGCAGTTGTTCCATGTTCCCGTTTAATGTGATTAACGGCTTGTTTTCTGTAGTTTCGGCTGCCACAGGAAAAGCCTGAACAATGATATCCTTATACAACTGACCTTTCCCCGGCGGGTCTGGAAGTTTAGCGGAAAATTTCTGCGGTCCTTTTATTTCAAGCGTTGAATTGATTGTCATCCAGGTTGAATTCCCGGGACTTATCCATCTGCCACCCGACGGCCAACCTTCACAAACATTCAGGCCAACTTTCATTTTCAGACGATCAGCCTCTTTCAATAAATGTTGGAATAATAACTTCCAGGAGTCGCTCAGGAATTTCGCATCAGTCATTCCTCCAAGGTCGATCAAAGTAACTCCGCCAATTCCTTTTTCTTTAAGTTCTTCCAGATGGAGGGTAATATCTTCCGCGGTAACTTTGTCGAACCACCACATATTCACCCAGGTCTTTGCACTGTCAGGTGGTATTTTAAAAGATTTCGCAAGATCTTTTATACCAGGAGTTTTCCCCGGATCCAACGTTGTTTGTGCACTGCTTAATCCCACTATAGAAGAAAGAATACCCGCCAGTATTAATAATCTGAAATTCATAGTTTTATATTTATGTTAGTTATTTACCAGATTAATCACACACAAAATAAGACCTCCGAAAAGTTTTCTTGCGCCATAAATTCTCCAGGACAGAAAGGGTCACTAAGATTACTTTATTGAACAAAAATCTTTGCGTCGACGATGAAGATTTAGCGCAAGCGTTGTGCAACTTTGAACATAGTGCCTCAGTAGCATTATTCATAAATTCTACTTTTAGGAGTAGGCTCATTGTTTAAATTTTTATTCTATAATTAATCGTTGAGTTGAAAAAGGTTTGTTCCCTGTGAGTTTAACCAGGTAAATTCCTTTTTCGAGCGATAGAGTGAATGATTTTGTTCCGGCAAAGGATTCATTTCCGTTATAAACCGTCCTGCCTGCCACATCAATAATCCGGATGCTTTCCACATGATGCTTACCTGTTTGGATAGTAATCCTGTCAGTAGCCGGGTTCGGATACACATTAAAATTTAAAACTCCGTTATCGGATATCCCATTTATCAGCGTCTGAGCATAGAGCTGGCTTTGAGGGACTACTTCCATTGGATTAGAGGCACTGCTCCATTCAAGCTTTACCTTAGCTTCACCAACCTTTTCGGCAAAATCCACTTTTATGGGTACTTTCTGCCCTGCCGTTAATGCGATGGTTCCGGTTATCGTTTTTCCTGAGCTTGTTGATACCCAGCCATCAACTACCAGTTGATTGTTTATCCAAACCCGCCCCATATCATTCACGGTGAGATAAAACGTATACAGTTCTGAATACAGGGCTTCTACCTGACCTT
>CAIRMR010000126.1 GCA_903879715.1 uncultured Bacteroidales bacterium | reverse complement strand
TTTCACAGATAATTATTTATCATTTTTAATTGAAATTAATTGAAAAACTGCTTAAAGCAGTTTGAAATCTGTGTAATCCGTGTAATCTGTGGCAAAAACGCATTTTGATCAGACTGATTAGTTACTGATTTTTAAATCCGGGTAAAATTACAAATTAAGTGGTTTGTCAATCAGGTTTCATTGTTTTTAACAAAAAAAGCAACCACTAAATTTGATGGTTGCTTTTTGAAAAGTTGTTATGCGAAAAATATCTGATTTCCGCGAATCAACCTAATAATTCAGTATTTATTCAAAATCAAAGGATTGCGTGATTTTACTGAAAATACTCTCTCATCCTGTCGAAAAATCCTTTATCACGAGCACCAGGCTGTGGTTTAAAATTATCAGCTTCCTGCAGTTTTTCGAGTATTTCTTTTTCCTGGCGGTTGAGGTTACGTGGTGTCCATACATTTATGGTTACCAGCAAATCGCCTTTTCCGTATGAATTTATCGAAGGAAGACCTTTTCCTTTCAGCCGGAGCATTTTTCCTGCTTGCGTGCCGGGCTCAATTTTAATGCGCGCTTTGCCTTCTAGGGTAGGAATATCAACAGTACTTCCCAAAGATGCATCGGGAAAACTGATATAAAGATCGTAAAGCAGGTTATTGCCTTCGCGGTGCAGGTTTTCGTGTGGAGCTTCTTCAATCTGAATAATCAGGTCGCCTGGAACTCCTCCGCGAGCTGCTGCATTTCCTTTGCCGTTAACCGAAAGCTGAATACCATCCGAAACTCCTGCGGGAATATCAATGCTGATAACATCTTCACCTTTAATAACGCCATTGCCTGCGCAGTGAACGCATTTGTGCTGAATGATCTGTCCTTCTCCGCTACAAGTTGGGCAAGTGGAACTGGTTTGCATCTGCCCGAGGAATGTATTGGTAACACGGGTTACCTGCCCTGTTCCGCGGCAGGTTGAGCAGGTATTATAGGCTGATCCGCCTTCGGCACCTGAGCCTTTGCAATACGTACATGAAATATATTTATTAACTTTTATCTTTTTCTCAACACCGGTATTAATTTCTTCGAGTGTTAACCGGACTTTAACCCTGAGGTTTGTGCCGCGGTTAACTCGTCTGCCACCACGCTGCTGGCCGCCGCTGAAACCGCCTCCGCCACCGAATGCCCCGCCGAAAATATCACCAAAATGGCTGAAAATATCTTCCATGTTCATTCCGCCGCCGCTGAATCCGCCGCCACCGCCGTTTCTTAATCCATCATGACCAAACTGATCATAACGTTTGCGTTTTTCTGCATCGCTGAGAACTTCATAGGCTTCGGCAGCTTCCTTAAATTTATCTTCTGCTTCTTTATTATTGGGATTCTTATCGGGATGAAACTTAAGAGCCATCTGGCGATATGCCTTTTTGAGTTCGGCATCGCTGGCATTGCGTGTAACGCCAAGTATTTCGTAATAATCTCGTTTAGTCACTGTTTTTCGTTTGGTGTATGATTTTCTGAAAGATATTAAGGTTCAGGCAGTAAAATAGTTCAATCAGCTCCCTGTAATAACTTTCGAAAACCGGATTACTTTATCGTGAAGGGTATACCCTTTCTGGACTTCATCTACAACCTTATTTTTAAGATCTTCGGTAGGCGCGGGAATACTGGTAATGGCTTCGTGGAAATCGGTATCGAAAATTTCACCTATGCTCTTAATTTCCTGAAGGCCTTTCGACGCAAAAATGGCTTTCATTTTAGCATGTATCAATTGCTCTCCTTCTTTAATGGCCTCAATATTATCTGTCGAAGCCATTGATGCTATTGCCCTGTCGAAATCATCCAGAACAGGAAGTAAATCAACAATTATATTTTCAGAGGCCGTCCGGCTAAGGTCAATTTTTTCCTTAAAGGTACGTTTGCGGAAATTGTCAAATTCCGAATATAACCGAAGGTATTTGTCATTTAACTCATTTACTTTCAACATGTATTCTTCTTCCGTGTACAGTTTCGGGATTGCAATAGTTTGTTCCTGTTCTGTCGCAGGCGGTGCATTTGTTTCTGCAATATTGTCAGTTGCTGTTTCAAAAACAGTTTTGTCTTCGGATTTTTCTGTATTCTTTTTCTGCTTCATGCGATTAAACATTTTTCAAGGTCCTGATTATCAGTGGTGGCAAATAACTTAAGCCTCATCAATGGTGAGATTGATGAATGATATAGTTAAATGTATGCTGTATGTAACAAAAAATCTGCCATTCAGAAAGTATAGTCAATTTGGCAGAGTTTCTAAAAACGGAGCAGCGTATTTTCATTCACATTAATCTGTTGGTGGCGATAAAAGATCCGAAGTAATGTTTTAGCTGGGTTGACCCCGGGTTCGTAAATCTTTCACTATTTTATAAAACATCGGTTATATTTGCTTTATCGATTCAAAATTATATGAAGCCAAATTTGAGTTTAAATTCTTTATATAGCAGCTAGAACAGAAATTGGCGATGATGTTTAATTCACTATAATATCGTACTTTGGCGATGGGAAAATTTGTTGTAATTAATCAGTTCCAATAAAGCAGTGACAAACAAACAAATGCCACAGATTTCGCAGATTTCACAGATAAATTTTCATTGTTTATAATCAAATTTCATTTAAAAAACTGCTGAAAGCAGTTTAAAATCTGTGTAATCTGTGGCTAAAATAACTTTAAAGCATACTGATTAGTTACAATTTGTTTACTATTTTTATGCTAAATAGATTTATATGAATACGGTTAAAACCCCATCATTTCTTCTCTCTACGGCTAATTCAACCAGAAGATATTATAAATCAATGAACAATTTATATGTCCGCCTTTTTGGTAAGCATCTGATGCTTCATTATCCTTATTATAAATCTGATTTTGAATCACTTGAAAAACGCCAGGTCAATCTAACAGATTATTGCCTATCGCATGTTGAAAGCCTGTTAAATAAACAAGTTCTGGAAGTAGGATGTGGCAATGGCATTCAGGCTTTGTATATTGCTGATGCACTGTCTCCTTTGAAAATCCTTGGCATTGATTTGAATCCTGATAATATTTCTATTGCACTTCAAGATAGAAATGGCAGGTTAAATATAGATTTTTATGTTGATGATGCGCAAAAGCTGGATACAATAAGCGATAACTCTATAGATGTTTTGCTGTGTATCGAAAGCGCTTTTCATTATCCTCAAAAGGAATTATTTCTGGATCAGATCAAAAGAGTGCTGAAACCATCAGGAGAATTTGTAATCACCGACATAATCAATAAATCACCAAAGCGGAAGTATATTACGCAGCGATGGAAAAATAAGATGGCATTCCATCACTGGACCGAGGTGACCTATTTGCAGTCTTTTACGGAAGCAGGACTGGATATCAGGTATAAGGAAAATATTACAAGCCAGGTTTTAAAAGGGTACCAGGGGAGTAATAAATGGATACGGAGAGAAAATTGCGGATCATTTTTAAGCTTCCTGCTGTTTAAAGTATTCGCAGTTATTCAGTTAGGGATCAATACACATCTGCTGAAGAAAAAGGAAGATTATATTCTGTTTGTAGGAAGCCCTGTGAAGTTATAATTTAGCCGCCAAAATCCCAATTTCACCTCTGTCCATTTCTTTTCACTCCCATTCGCCTCTCGCCCTGTCTCTTCATCGTCTTGTATTCTCACCCATCCCACTATACTCGTCTTATCTGTGCCCCGATCGCATTCAGCCTTCCGTCAATATTCTGGTAGCCGCGGTCAATCTGGTCAATATTATCTATAATACTTGTTCCTTTAGCCGAAAGAGCCGCAATTAAAAGCGCGACACCGGCCCTGATATCAGGCGAAGACATCCGTATAGCCCGAAGCCTGTGTTCACGGTTTAACCCGATTACCGTGGCCCGGTGTGGGTCGCAGAGTATGATTTGCGCGCCCATATCAATCAGTTTGTCAACGAAGAACAAACGGCTCTCGAACATCTTCTGGTGAACAAGGATACTTCCTTTAGCCTGTATGGCTGTAACCAGTATTACGCTGATAAGGTCAGGTGTAAAACCAGGCCATGGCGCATCGGAGATGGTCATAATTCCACCATCCATAAAGGATTCCACCTCGTAATGATCCTGGGCAGGGATATGAATGTTATCGCCCTGGTGTTCGATTATAATACCTAATTTTCTGAATACATCCGGGATAATTCCTAAAGCCGGGTAATTTACGTTGCAAATGGTAATATCACTGCGGGTCATGGCGGCGAGGCCTATAAAACTGCCTACTTCAATCATATCAGGCAGCAAAGTATGTGATGTGCCGCTTAATTTTTCGACACCTTCAATTTTGAGCAGGTTTGAGCCTATTCCTTCAATTTTGGCACCCATGCGAACGAGCATTTCGCTGAGTTGAACAAGATATGGTTCGCAGGCTGCATTGAAGATGGTGGTTTTTCCTTCGGCCAATACGGCAGCCATCAGGACATTTGCGGTTCCGGTAACTGAAGCTTCATCCAGGAGCATATAGGCACCGGTAAGCTTGGGCGCGGTTACACGTGTAAATCCTTTTACCGAATCAAAGTCGAATGATGCGCCTAATTTCTGTAAACCAATAAAATGCGTGTCGAGGCGGCGGCGGCCTATTTTGTCGCCACCGGGTTTTGGAATACTTCCATGTCCGAAACGGGCAAGCAGCGGACCGAGGATCATGACCGAACCGCGCAGGCTTGAGGCCTGTTTGCGGAATTCTTCGGTTTCCATATAATCCAGGTTAATGGATACGGCTTTAAACGTATAACTGCCAATACTGTTTTTTGTAACATTTACTCCCATTGCGGCAAGGAGTTCGATCAACTTGTTTACATCAAGAATATCAGGGATATTATGAATTGTAATTTCTTCTGAAGTCAGCAAAACCGCGCAGAGAATTTGCAAGGCTTCATTTTTAGCGCCTTGCGGAGTAATATTGCCTTTCAGCTGAAGGCCACCTTGTATTTCGAACGAACTCATGGGATCAGATTGTTTTCAATGCCGAAATTAAAAAATTTGCCATTGCAATGGTTGAAACGTGAAAAAGATTTGTTTATAAGAAAAATGAGGACCTCACTGATGTGAAATCCTCACGATTCTTGTTTGAATGCAAAAAATTAGTTCTTACCGAATTTCTTTTTACGGCCATTGTTGTTCTCATTATTCTTGCCGGTAAACTTGTGTTTTCGGAAAGGTTGTTTCTGTTTATCGAGAGCTTGTTGTTTATTGGCTTTCAGGATATCAGTGGTAGAGTGCAGACGGTCGTCGTCGCGTAGTTTGAGTTTTGTACCCGACAGCAAACTCAGGTGTTCGTGGATCAGTTCATCGTTAACCGAATCGCGGTTCCAGTTGAGGTACATTTTCTTCAGGTTATTGGCGATGGTTTTTACCAGTTCGTCTTTTTCTTCACCTTCAGGATACAAAACTGCTTTTTCAATCATGCGCTGCATGTATTTCCCGTAAGGCCTCAGCTTTATGGTTTCCTGAGTATATGGAACCCTGGCAGGAGCCGGAGCTTCTTCGGGGCGGGGAGGAACAGGATAAGGTGAATCGATATCGAGTGTAAAATCCGACATCAGATGAACATGATCGTAAAGCTTATGCTTGATGTCGACCTGGTCGCGCATATCCGGGTTCATAATAGCCAGTATATTTACGAGCGTTGTTGTTAGCCGGTTCCTTTGCTCGCGATCGGGAAGCGAAGCAATATAAAGGATCATGTTCTGAATATTCCGGCCATATTCGGAAATCTTCATGGAGCCGCGGGTTGTGTTGTATTCCATAATGTGTATGCGTTACTGGTATTGCCTGAAGGCTTTATTGAAATTAAAGTACTTGAAGTAAGGCTATTGAAATTGGTGTACTTAGTGTCGGTTTATGAACCGGCTGATAGAAAAACTTATTACGAATAAAAAAATCCGGAGGAGAATCTTTCTTAAAACTTGGACAAAGGTAATATAATTTTTGTTTGAATGATGAAGCAATTTTGCATTGCTTTTTTTTAAAGGGAAGAAAACTCATACCGGTACGGTTTCAAATCCACGCCAGCGGGAGTTCAGCCTTCGGCTGATGTTCTGGGTAAGCTGGCCAATGCCCTGGAAGTAATATCCGATTACCTGATGAACGGAACTTCCGACAACCAGGCTAATAATTCCCTTACCGATAAAGAACTGCTTAACCAGTTTAAAATCATTGAAAAACTACCGGAACAGGATAAAAACGTGGTAAAGATATTCCTGGATGCTTTTATTACTAAAGGTAAATTGAAACAGTTAGCCTTTCAAGCAACTTAGCCCGGAACATTTCGGACTATGCTTTTCTATTCCTTTCTTTGTATCTGCATTGTGAGTCATAAACTCAGTGCAGCACTCAATAATAGAACACTAAGTACAACTGGATGAATCTTTTATTATCAACTTACACCACAACTCCAATGTTTAATTTTTATCCACCCTTTCTCCTCCTTCTTTAAAATTAAAATATGACAATCACCACACAAATTCCCACAATTTCTCCAATAGTATACTAAGACTAATTGTTTATTCGATGAGAAAACCGGAATTGAAAAAAGATAGAATTTTTTTGAATTAAAATTAAAGTCTGAAATTATCTTTTTTGATAATGTAATTTCTTTTTTAGTGTCAAGTTGTAATGCTATAAAGACTGAATCCTTCTGTCCAATGGGTTTTTCAGCAGCTGAATTAAAATATGAAAATAATTCTTCAGTAGAGATCGAAAATGGTGGCGGTGGAGCTATTATTGTATCATTCTTCAATTCAATAGATTCATAAGTGCTTATATTTTTAATCGGATTTGAAATATAATAATTATTTAGTTCTATCGAATCGATATGAATAACACTGGATATCACATCATTAATCAACAAACTATCAGGTAAAACCTCCGCATGATAATTTTGAGAACAAGAAATGTTAAATAGTAAAAATCCTATCAATACAGTTCTAATAATTTGCTTCATCATCTTTTCTATTTTTCAATGGTTATCTAATTTTGAAAATCTACTTATTATCACATTCACGTTTCTGTTACTTTTTGTCATTATTATAGTATTCACTATAATAATTTGTTTTATCCTTGCTCGCGCGCGCTTGCAGCGCGTGCATTATTTACATTTACCACATACTTAACAATATTACATTTATTAAAGATGGTTTATCGGCATAATTAGTTGCCGAACTGAATTTATATTCCCAAGGTACTTTACATAATCCATACTCAACCGGATTGTTGTGTATATAATTCAGTTTCTCAATTATAAATCTATTGCCATACAATAATTTTGCCTGGTTGCCATCTTGCCAGACTTTATACTTTTTAATCCGTTTCAGAGGTTTTCCGGCTGCAATAAATCTGGCAAGTATTTCTTCGCATCCTTCAGGATTCTCTTCTTCAAGTTTTTTAACAATAGCTTTCGCTGTGTGCGTTTTCATGTCACGTAAAATGTCTGAGACAGATTCATCACCAACAGTCTGAACAATCATATGTACATGGTTAGGCATAATACAATATGCAAATATCTGAAGCCCTTTGTTTAACTGACAGTATTTTATTGAATCAATTATAATCATTTTATAATTATCATCTTCCAGAACTTTTATCCAATCAATAATTGTAAATGTTACAAAATAAGCTTCATCACCTTTGAATATCTTATACTTGTCTGACATATCAACCTTACTAATATCGATCTTTATTTTGTTATTTATGGCAAATATAATAATACGAAGCACGCGCTGCAAGCGCGCGCTAGCCAGGAGATATAATTTTACCGCTCACGGCAAATATAATTTAACCGCACACGCGCTGCAAGCGCGCGCGAGCAAGTGTTACGCGGGGGCGCCGGGGCGTTTTACCTCTATTTAATGAGAAAAAGTTTAATTTTTTTTATTCCCATCACCCGCTAATGCGATATAATTAATACTCTGATTATAAAATCCTAAGGCCGGAAAAACAGCAAAAAACACCTTTTTATTAAAATAAAATAGTTTTTAATTTATTAGGAATATAAAACATATATTTGTGTACTTCATTTGTAGTATTGCTTATTTCTTTTGTATCGCTTGTATACTATCAGCTTTTGGGATTATTGACTTTTGTTTAGTACCCCGAAAATAGAAAGCTTGCTACATTTAGATTGATGGATATTGAATTGATCACTTGGGAGGGAAGGATTTTGATATTTTCAATAAAGGGAGTGAGATAAGGATTGTGGAAGATGGATTGAAAAATATGAAGATACTATTTATTAGTTAGTGGCTATTTAAAAACAGACAAGAAACTAAATTTATGGCAAAAACAATAGAACAAGGTTTTGAAACATTAATCAAATGGCTAGTACCTCTATTTAGTGAACGTGAGAAATCTACACAACATAAAGAAACAGTGAATTCTTGTCTTACCAATAACTTTAATTGTACTAGCCTCTTTGAAACTGGTTCTTTTGGCAATGGTACTGGAGTCCGACATTACAGTGATACTGATTATTTTGCAGTCATACCTGCTGATAAATTGTATGATAATTCAGCAACGTCGTTACGATTAATTAAAGAAGCATTACAATCTACTTTTTGGTCAACAAAAGGTATCATTGTTTCTTGCCCAGCTGTTAAAATTCCATTTGGAACTTATAAATCAGAAGAACTCGAAGTAACACCATCTTGCTACAATGGATTTGTTGCAACAAGTCTTGGTAATTTTAGAAGATATGAGATTCCAGATTGTAATAATGGCTGGATGTTTAGTAGTCCTCGTGCCCATAATGAGTATGTCGAGTATCATGACAAAAGACTAATGAGAAAACTAAAGCCTTTAATACAATTAGTGAAGGCTTGGAAATATTATAACGATGTTCCTCTTATGTCATTTTACCTTGAGTTAAGAGTGACAAAATATGCTGAAACTGAAACTGAAATTATATATGATATTGACTTGAAGAATATACTTGATAAACTATTGAGTATTCAGTTGGCATCTATTAAAGATCCAATGGGTGTATCTGGTTTGATTCCGTGCAGTAAAACTCAGGCTCAGAAAGAAACTGCTTTATCTAAATTACAAACAGCAGCTACAAGAGCAGAAAAGGCATCACTAGCAAAATACAAAGAAAATATTGACGATGCCTTTTATTGGTGGAATCTACTATTTAATACTAAATTTCCTGCAAGATGAACAATATCGATAAAAAACAGAATGAACAGAAACAACTTGAAAGACTTGCAGCACAAAGAGAGATATACTCTTTTGCAAAAAGACTTTATTTAATTCAAATTATTATTACTGTAATAATTCCAATTGGATTGTTTATTATTAGTTCAATTTGGATTGAATTATTAACATATTCGGCTTTGTTCGGTACATTAGCCTTTAGTATTGATAGTCTTATGCTACAACCAATTATTAAAAAACAAAAAACGAAAGCAGCAAAGATCCAAGAACTTTTTGATTGTGATGTTCTAGATTTGGAAACATCACCGCTCAAGGTGGTAAGTGATATAGCCGTTGAAGAAATACTTCTTAATTACAATGCACATTTAAAAATTAAAACTAATATTGAAAAAATCCGAGATTGGTATCCTACTAATATAAGTGAAATCCCAATTTCAATAGCAAGGATTATATGTCAACGGGCAAATTGTTGGTGGGACTCTAAACTAAGAATTAGGTACTCTAATTTTTTAAAGTATATGGGTATTGTTGTCTTTCTAAGTCTTATCTTATTCTCTTTTATAACGAAAATTAGTGTCACTGATTTAGCTTTATTCTTAAGTGGTCTTATACCATTCTTTCGGTTTTGCAATAAAGAATTTATTGAGCATAGGGAAGCAGCGTTGAGACTTAATGAATTAGTTAAGTATTCCGAGGACATTTGGCAATATGCGTTAGAAAATCCAGAAGAATATTACAGAATTAAACTTAACTCAAGGAGGCTTCAAGATGAAATATTTGAACACAGAAGCAAAAGCCCATTGATACTTGATCAATTCTACGATTTATTTAGAGATCAAAATGAAGTTCTAATGAACAGGACATCAGAAATACTAATTGATGAAGCAATGGAAAAATTAAAAAACAGCCACTAATAAATAGGAATATGAGCGGCACGCAGTGCCCAGCGATTATTCCAGGTTGAACTATATCCAGGTTAGATTCTCATGAAAATTGTGTTTTTTTTCTCTATGTACTTTCCGCCAGTTTTAGAATGCTATGCATTGAATAACAGAAATATAACATAACTAAAATTCTGATACAAACAATGGAAAATATTGGTAGGCAAATATAAGAATAATGGTGAAAGAATATCTGATAAAACGGAAACTCAAAACAGATCTGCAAAGTTTTTTTTAATGCTATCCCGCAGGGATTTAGTTCAACAAAGGCTATAACAAATAGCGGGTTTGGAAACATAATTGAAGCGTCATTGCCCTACCTATAATTTGTTTTGAGTTACAGTTAATCCCCCCCAATTGATTACTTGTCCTACCCTCAACCAATAAGTTAATCTCTAAATTCTGAAATTCTCCTCTGATAATGCAAGCTTTCTCAAAAAAACTCTCCGAAATAAATTCATGGGATGAATTCTTTTCCCATACCAATACTTTACGGGAAAAGGAAAAGGGAGATATATTCGAAACTCTTACAAAACTCATTTTAACCACTAGACCCGAATACAGTTTAACCCTCAAAAATGTTTGGATTCAGCATGAAGGCATCCCTAAAGACATAAGGGAAAAACTTAATCTGCCAACTTCCGATGAGGGTATTGATATAGTGGCGGAAACCTTCACAGGAGAATTCTGGGCGATCCAATGCAAGTTCAAAGGGCAGAACCAGACACCAACATATAAAGAACTTTCAACGTTCGGAAATCTCGCCAACAGCTATTGCAAAAATATTTCGCTTGCCTTGCTTGTCCATACAGGAGAGAAAGGAGTAAAAAAGCGAAAACTGCTTGGCGAGAATTATTCTGAGATAGGTCTTGAATTCTGGCTTGGATTGACCAATGAGGATTGGGAACGGATTCACAAGAAACTCAAAGGACAATCAGTTCGCCCATTCCCCAAAACTCCCCGTCCCCATCAGGAACAAGCCATAAAAGGTGCTGTTAAACATTTCTTAAAAAACAAAAAGCGTAGAGGCCGTTTGATCATGCCCTGTGCCACAGGGAAAAGCTTAACCGCCTTTTGGATAGCCAATGCATTGAACGCAAAATCTGTGGTTATTGCAGTTCCAAGTCTGGCACTAATCAAACAAAGCCTTGAGGATTGGACAAGAGAATTTGTTGCTCACAAGGAAGAACCGAGACCTGAGTGGTTGGTGATTTGTAGTGATGAATCAACCGCCAAACTCGATAAAGATGAATTTGTTTCAGATGCTCACTCAATGGGCATTCCAACCACAACGAATATTGATGTCATAAGTGCCTTTTTGACTGATAACAACCCCGGAAGAAAAGTCATCTTTACAACTTATCAAAGTAGCGACAAACTTGCTCAAGCCTCAAGAAAATCCAAATTTTCGTATGATCTGGCAATTCTGGATGAGGCACATAAAACGGTTGGGGTAAAATCAAAAACATTTTCCACTCTTCTTACAGATAAAAACATCTCAATATCCAAGAGAATTTTCATGACTGCTACAGAAAGAGTTATGCGTGGCAGCAATGAAGATGTATACAGCATGGATGATGAAGCCATATATGGAGGCTTATTTTATCAACTCACTTTTAAGGATGCCATTAATTCTCAACCGCCAATTATTTGTGATTACAAAATACTGACGATAACAGTTAGCAATGATGAAATAAAGCATCTGATTGACAGAAATAAATTGCTTACCGACAAAAGGGAGAATCTTGAGGAGCAAGAGGCACAATCACTGGCATCAGCAATTGCATTGAGAAAAGCGACACAAAAATATGGTATTAAACATGCCATTTCTTTTCACCGTAGCATAAAAGGTGCAAGTGACTTTACGGAACTAAATAAAACCATTAATCTGGGGAATCTGGATGACATTCTACTAAGTTCCAGCCATATTTCCAGTAAGAAATCTGCAGGTGAAAGAGCAAGGCTTTTAAATGATTTCTCGCATGAAGAACTGGCGTTGATGACCAATGCCCGATGCTTAACTGAAGGAGTAGATGTGCCTGCTATTGATTGCGTTTTGTTTGCCGATCCCAAACAAAGTGTAGTTGATATTGTTCAGGCTTCCGGAAGGGCTTTGAGACCTTATGCCGGTAAAGAGTGCGGTTATATTATGCTTCCCTTAATTGTGCCAGACGGTGCAAATTTTGATGAGTTTTCAGATTCTACTCCATTCAAGGAAGTAGCGAGAATAATATCCGCTCTTTCAACACAGGATGAAGGAATAGCAGAAGAGTTTAGACTTATTAGTTCTGGGAAAGCTATCGGAGGAGGGCGAAAGATTATATTTGAAGGAACTGTTCCTATTGGAATGAAATTAGACCTAAGTAGTTTTGCAGATAAAATAAATGCAAAAATTTGGGAGAGAGTAGCAAGAGTAAATTGGCTGCCATTCATCGAAGCAAGAGAATTCGCACGCTCATTAAACCTTAAAGGTTCAAGAGATTGGGAAAAATACCTCCAATCAGGTAAGAGGCCGCCTAATATACCCGCTGTACCAGCAAAAGTATACTCTGGAAAAGGGTGGATAAGTTATAGTGATTGGGTAGGTACACATCGATCTCGTAAGAATGAAAAATATCTCTCATACATTGAGGCTAGAGATTTTGTTCGTAAATTAAACTATTCAGGTAGACCTGAGTGGAGGAAATATTTGAAAACTGGGCAAAGACCTATTAACATACCCTCAAAACCAGAAAATATTTATAAGGAAAAAGGCTGGTCTGGATTTGGAGACTGGCTTGGAACAGGCAATGTAAAATATTCCGAGATAAATTATCGGTCATTTGAGGAGGCAAAAGCATTTGTCCATGAATTGAAACTTAAAAATTTTAAAGAATGGAAAGTATATCGTCGATCAGGTAATAAACCACATGATATACCCTCCGGACCAGATAGAATGTATGCCGGTCACGGTTGGAAAGGCATCGGAGATTGGTTGGGAACTAATGCAATTTATCAAGGAATAAAAGGGAGTAGTAAATTTATTCCTCATGATAAAGCAAGAGTGTTCGTTTATACATTAAACCTTTTGAATGAAGTCGATTGGAAGGAATACTGTCAATCAGGGAATAAACCTGTCTATATTCCATCAAATCCACAAATTTCATACAAGGGTAAAGGCTGGGTAGGGTTTGATGATTGGTTGGGGATATGAACCATTACATAATCCACTAAGTCCTTCGTTCGCGCGCGTCTTATTTTCAGACGCGTGCGGGCGAAAACTGTTTTAACTTTATTTAAAATAACAGATGTCGGAACGCTATAAAGCCTTTGATGCCGAAGCACCTTATTTTACTACATTTACATTAGTTGAATGGCTTCACTTATTTGATATTGAGGAGTCCGCAACAATACTTGTTGATTCGCTCAAATATTGTGTTAAAAACAAAGGATTGCTGATTTTTGGTTATTGTATAATGCCAAGTCATGTTCATTTAATAGTTCAATCCAGCACAAATCCCTTAGGCTCAACCTTCAGAGATCTTAAAAAATTTACATCTTCAGAAATCATCAGAGTTATTAAAAGCAATGAACTATTTCTGGAGCATTTAAACATTTTTCAGGATAAAGCAGAATCAATAAAACGCAATAAATATGTAAAAGTCTGGCTCGATGGTTATCATCCCGAAATCATATACAGCAATAAATTCTTTTTTCAAAAATTGAATTATATACACAACAATCCGGTTGCAGCGGGTTTGGTTTCAGTACCGGAGGATTATTATTACAACTCGGCCCGTAATTATGCCGGATTAAATGCGCCGCTTGAAATAAAGTAATGAGAATAATATAATGTCGTATTATTTTGGTTATGTGAAATTAAAGTTGTACATTTATCTCATTATGAGATATATGAAACTGAAAACTGAGGAGATTGAAGCATTAGAACTTATTCTTAAGAATA
>CAIRMR010000125.1 GCA_903879715.1 uncultured Bacteroidales bacterium | reverse complement strand
GAAACAGAACAGGTAAAAGTTGCGGCAATGGAGTTAATGGCGATGGAGTTTGTGTCAACAGCGATGGAGCATGCTCCATCGCTGTTGACACAAACTCCATCGCCATTAACTCCATTGCCGCAACTTTTACCTGTTCTGTTTCCCATGCATTACGCACAGAGTATAAAGGCGGTTTTGATGTGGTGATTGGGAATCCGCCGTACGTGCAGCTTCAGAGCATGGGCGTAATGAGTGATATACTATCTAAATGCAGCTTTGAAACTTTTGATAAGGGTGCCGACCTGTATTGTATTTTTACCGAACGTGGCTATACATTATTGAAAAATGGAGGGGTGCAATCCTTTATTATGCCCAATAAATGGTTGTTGGTTGCGTATGGTAAACCACTTCGTAAATTCCTTGCTAAAACTGGCTTGTGCCAGGTGCTGAACTTCGGCGACATACAATTCTTTCATGAAGCTACAACTTACGTCTGCATTTTTGTTACTCAAAAAAGCAAGCCATTCGAGAACGTTAAAGTATTGTCACTAAATCAGAATACTTATCATGGCGACTTTCTAACTGAATCACAAAACAATATTTACGACTATCCCTCCTCCAAATTTGGTGAAGATGAATGGAGTATACAACCCTACAATGATGCGCTGAAGTTGGAGCGGATGAAACTGAATGGCACTGAATTAAAAGATTATCCTGTTTCAATTTATCGGGGAATACTGACTGGATATAATGAAGCTTTCTATATTGATGAAGAAACCCGTGAAAAGCTGATTGCTGCTGATTCTAGGAGCGTAGAACTCATTAAGCCGATGGTGCGTGGCAGAGATATTTCTGCGTATGGAATAACTGGTTTTGAATACTTGATCGGTACATTTCCTTCTTTAAAATTGGATATTGAAAATTATCCAACCATCAAAGAACACTTGCTTTCATTTGGATATGACCGGCTGAAACAAACAGGAGAAAACGGTGCCCGCAAAAAGACAAGCGGCAAGTGGTTTGAGACGCAGGATAGCATCAGCTATCACAATGATTTTGCCAAACCCAAAATTGTTTATCCAAATATGACTTCGGTATTTCCGTTTATGTACGATAAAAGCGGATTGTTGAGTAACGATAAAAGTTTTATACTTACGGCAAACGACAATTCTGTTTCTCTACTATTCCTCACAGCCGTATTTAATTCTTCATTGGCAAAACTTTGGATTTGGTATAATTGTCCTGAACTTCAGGGAGGAACGCGCGAAATCCGTAAGGTTTATTTCGAGCATTTCCCTGTTCCACACGCAAACGAAGGACAAGCTGCTACGCTTGCGCAATACGCAAAAGAACGCACCCGATTAACAACCAGCCTGCAATCCCTTACTTCTCAATTCCAACGCACCATCCAACGTAAATTTAACCTCGTTGATCTGCCAGGCAAACTCCAAAATTGGTATCTGCTCACTTACGCAGAGTTTATTACCGAACTGGCAAAAAAGAAAGTAAAACTATCCCTTACCGAAGAAGCCGAATGGGAAGCCTACTTTTTGCAGGAAGCCAAACAAGCCCTTGCCTTAAAATCCGAAATCTCCAAAACCGATCAGGAAATAGACCGGATGGTGTATGTACTTTACGGCTTAACCGATGAAGAAATAAAAATTGTAGAAGAACAATAAAGGTCAATAAATAAAATCAATAAAAATGGAAACTCTTGAGATCGAAAAAAATCAATGGAGCAACCTTTTTAAGGTTGCTGGCTTCGCAGCGATATTAGTTGTCGCTTTTATTCCTATTCAGATGGCTGTATTTATGGTTAATCCACCTCCGGAAACTGTTGCAGGTTGGTTCAGCTTATTCCAGGGAAATGCTCTTGTCGGGCTCATTGATATGGATTTACTGCTCATTATCGATCAGGTCCTCATGGCTATGATTTTCAATGCGCTATACCAGGCACTGAAACGCAGTAACCGCTCTTCCATGCTGATCGCTCTCACACTTGCTATGCTTGGAATAGCTGCCTATTTTGCCTCAACTGTCGCCTTCGAAATGTTATCCCTAAGCCGCAAATATGCTGTGGCAACTACCGAAGCTGACAAGTCACTGCTCCTGTCTGCAGGCCAGGTGCTTATTGCCACCTGGCAGGGAACCGCTTTCGATGTGGGTTATGTAATGGAAGGTGTCGCAATGTTAATAATCAGCTTTGTTATGCTTTCAAGCGGTATCTTCAGTAAAACAGCTTCTTACGTCGGGATCATCCTGGGTGTTATGTCTTTGGTTCCGCCAACAGTGCCGGTTATCGGTATGTTCTTTGCCATCGGGTCATTGGTCCCGCTTATTGTATGGCTTATACTGATTGCCCGGAAGTTTTTTCAGCTGGCAAATAATTGATCAAACAATTGCTATTACTCGAATAATCACATTTTATATAGATACGTAAATGAAATAGCCATGATGAGATCACTGATTTGATCTCATCATGATTTAATTTTCTTTTATCACTAATTCCTCTGCAAGGGAGCCATTTTGTGCCCGATAAATCCAAGTATTACCCACGGCACAATCGCGTCAGCGAAATGGGCGAATATATCCGGCGCTTTGTACCAGATAAAACTGGTATAAGGCACAAAGAAGAAACCGATTATTCCAACCGCAAGTGAGAGGTATAACCTGTTCATCAGAACAGGATTCTTTTGTTGCAGGAACAACCAGAACAACAGAAAGGAAATAACAAAGCAAACCAGCAAGCCTCTGCTCATATTCATTGCCATGCTCATTGTATTGGTTTCGTGATAATTGATAACGGCCCATGGCTTGCCATCCATTTTCTCCATTGAAGCTTGTTGTTCAGCCCTGCTCAACGATGGGTCTGGTTGTCCCAGGAAGTACATGCCCTCTTTAATCCCTTGTTTTTCTACCATGTTTAAAATGCTGTCCTGCGCCGGAGTATACCTCGATGCTGACTTGTGGAAATTTGGCATGGCGTACGAAAGAAACTGCCAGGCAAAAATGACTATTGCGCCAATTAATGAGAAGAGTAGTTTTTGTTTCATCTTTATTGGATTTTTGGTTTGATTCAAAGATACAAAAGTTATACTAAAATAGTCGGGTTAAATCAGTGAGACTATAATTTCAGGAACGGTAGTGAACTGAAATTATCTAGTCGAACTGATCCCGAGCGAGGGTTGCTGAGCTTTTGCCGAAGCAAGTTGAGGGATCTCCCAGGTCTTATTCCTCGCCCCTTGGGGCGAAATGGAAGAGAAATCCTTTGCTGATACCTCGACCGCTTGCGGCGAGGTAGTTTTTTTTTGCGCAAAAATCAGAATGTCAAATCTAAATATATGATAATTAATGATTTGATAACAGGAATTAATAATTTGTCAGTATTGATATCCCTGTAGGAATAGTGCTATTTCACAATTCAAATATTTGTGATGTGTACAATATTAAACATATAAATCCGGATTGAAAATCAATAAATAGTATTGAAATGGAGAATTGTCTTTTCCACTTGATAAGGAACTGAGGGTGAGTTCATCAAATTTGATATTCTGTTCAGTCAGCCGCATCCACTTCTGTGTCAGGCTGCTTTGGAATGGATACTTCATCCTCTTCAATTAATTTTTTCGTCAATTCATTTTTGTCTTTTTGGTTCCGCCAGATTAAAAAAACAATTAATAAAACTACCGCAACCATTACCATTGTGATAAGTGTCCAATTCGGTTCCATAGTTCTCTTTTTTAATTAATTAGCTCGAAAAAGCAATAACAAATGTAAGAGATTTTCTACATGTTTTAATTTTATCCATAAATTTAATATTCAGTTAACATGGAATGCGTACCTTTGCAAAATAAAATAACACTATAAAGGACTATCTGAAGTCTTTATTTTTAATGAGCGTTAGGAATATGGGAACCAAAGGTTGCCTGGCTCAAATGACAAAAAAAAACATAACATTTTACTGAAAGTCGTGCTAATAGCGGTTACGTTATTATCAACTGATTTTTCTACAAATTAAAGGAGAACACTACAATGTACACACCGATAAACCCCGAATATATAATTGCTTATTTTGAGAAACCCATTGAATTGTCACGTTTGATCAGAGTTTTTCAATACGAAATTTCGAAACGACGAAGATTCAAATCAACTTCTTCAGCCTTTGGTATAAGTTAAGTTTCTAAATTACAAACTTCCCTTTCAGGCTTTCGGAATCGAAGCTGTATTGCTTGATTTCAGTAATTTGTATTGGAATTGAGTTATATACTGTGGAAGCGAAATACCCGCTTGCTCAGTTTTGGATACAAGGTAAGCAGGGAAAGGTATGCCCGGAACGGATGTAAGTTATTCGTAAACTGCCTGATGATTTCCCTAGATTCACCTTATTATTACAAAATTCCCGCTGTACCACTTGTTGTCTTTTGAAGCGACCTTAATATGATACAAGCCACTAACCAGGCCGGAATTTAGGTTGATTCGCAACAGGCCGTTACCAGTTGTTAACCCGGCATTTTGTACCAGTACACCGGTATTACTATAGATTTGAATATTGACCAGGTCAGTATTTTCCTCACCTGTATCAATAACCAGGTAGTCGATGGCAGGGTTTGGATACAATTTAACAAGGCTGTTTCCGTCAAACGTATCATCCGTGCTTAACGGAACTACGGCAACCTTATTCAGTTCATTATCCATCCAGACCATGCGGTTTGTCATATATGTTTTCAGATAGGCAACCTCTTTCCCGTAGGTATTCCGGTACTGGTAACCATCTGTTTCACGCCACAAAAACACTCCAAGTATGGGCCATTGACTAAAATTCCGAACTTCTGCCTGGCCGAGAAGTACAGCGCACGAATCAATAAAGCTGTTTATATTGGCTGTTGAAAGCTTACTTGTACGAAGTTCCTCCCACTTTAGCTTAACCCTGTATTTAAAACGCGGATCGCTCCATAGCTTCGACCAAAAGACAGGAATATACCCGTCATTCTCAGGGAAAATCCAACCGGATGTAGACGCGCCATCTTTATAGGTTGAATTGCCTGAAGACTGGTCAAAATCCCAAACCGGACCGGCTTCAAGCTTGTTGCTCCTGTCTTTATGAAAATAAGCGCTCCACCCATACGCGTCACTGTTGCGCATGGCTTCCTGCGTAATCAGCTCATCAACAAATGAATTAACATTTATATATTTTTCATAGCCATTTGCTGCATCGGAATATGTGGTTGATAACATTACATTCCGGAAGTCGGTGTCATACTTCTTTATATAGTTAAGTTGTTCGGTGGTAACTTCATCTTCTTTAGGGTAATGTATAACGCGGTGCAGGTCAAAATCACCGGGACCACTACTGAAACCGGTTACTTCATAAATATACCCGCCTGTTACATTTTCGCCCGAATTGTCCTGGAGAGTTAGTTTGCTGATATTTAGCCTGCTGTTTGTGCGCTTTATCTTTTCGATAAGGAGGTACACTCCCATATAATTACCATTTACCAACAATTCGCAATACCGGCTGTGGCTTGACCATTCGCCGGTACTTTCTGAAATGTAATGAGCAAGTGCGTCACGGATCAAAGTTCTGTCAAGGAACGAAGCAAGAAGAATCCAGTCGTTATCGGCAGGCATGCCCAGCAACGAAACATCAAGATTATTACCTGAACCATCACGCGTTTCAAGAATATAAGGCTTTTTGGGATAATTCTGTGTGGAATTGCCACGGAGTTCTATTCCTATAGATCCGTTAAAATCATCGTAAGGGTCGGTAATATTGTTGATCCCGCTCAAATTGTTAATGATGCCCATATGAGCATCTACTTTGGGATCATCGACAATTGTAGCATTATTAAGGGTATTGATTACGATGATTGGCAGGTTGGAGTTTGTAAGATTAACTACCGCCTGCGAAAGAGCATTTTGCGTATTTGACAGAAACGTAAAAACAACAAAAACGAGGGTATAGATTTTTTTCAAGAGAGCCGACTTAATGGTTACGAATAAATGATAAACAGTTGTAAACTTATCTGAGCGGATCTGGGCTTTATACCTGATTTCTCAGCAAATTACAAAACACCTGAAAATCAAGCAGGTACTTTTGTGATTCTGGAGATCGAACCAAGTATAATTAAGTGAATCCGCTCCGACAACCCTATAAAAAAGAAAACCACGGAGGCACTGAGAACACAGAGGCACACAGAGCATTGTTAATCAGCACTATAAACTTCGTAAACTTAGCGAAGCGGTATCACGCGATGCACTGAGCCTGCCAAAGTGAACACCTTCTAAATAAGCAATTGTGAGTAACTTTAGAGGCTTTGTGTCTTTGTGGTGAAAAAAGACTTTTCGGAGTAGATTCTTAAGTAATAAGCTAAAGATCTAAGAGAAAAGACTCTTTTCTGATTTCACTTTTAATTTAACTCAAGCCTGATTATTAATTCCTGCAGGAATATTGAATCCTTTTTCAGCTTTTCCTGTTGCTGAATTATAAAAGGCGTTTTTTCCAGCTTACCAATAACGGCTTCCATCTCTTTTTTATCAGCATATAACATTTGCCGGAAAGGATTTTCATAATCTTTCTGACGCGAATGGCGGATCTCAGCCAGCAGGTGTTTCCGGAAGTTCAGGTACCAATCAAGCATTTCCTTTAGTGATTTAGTATCCAAAGCCTTCTTATTGTTTAGTTCTTGCAGTGAGGCGATTGCATGATTCAGTTTCTGAACGGCATACGCTTTTCCCTGGGCAACGTAAAACTCATGGACCTGCTGCCAGCTGATAATTTCATACGAAACAATCTTTTCCTTCATTTGATTAAGCTCAATTGCCGGGATCATTTGTCCCCCGATATTCTCAAACTTTAATCGCAGTGCTGGTTTGTTAAGGAGTTCCAGAAGTTCTGTTGTTTTTAGGGCTGGATTTTTACGGCAATGATCAATAATCTGATCAAAAGCATAATAAATAATATAATCGCGGTAAGCCTGATACGAATCAGCTGGTTTAAGAATTTTTACCTGCCTGTTGCTGTTTTCGAATGAATGTTTTGCTATGGTAATGGATGAAGGTTTATCTGTTTTCTTCAACAGGAATTCAATGCCATAAGTTTGAAATTCGGAATCAATAAAGACTTTATCCGGATGGTTTTTTAAACACACATGTTTCCCGGCCTGCAATTCAAGTATTTTCAGCGCTTCGAAAATTGAGTTAATGGTGTCAGGAGCGAGATAATGGGACTCGAGGAACTGTGTTTTTTCGGTGCGTTTGTCACGTGATTCGCATTTCCATGCGTTGCGTTCCAATGCGAACTGGTTATACATCAGCCAGTAAGCAGGCATAATAAGTAATTCGTTGTTCGAAGTATCGTTACTCACCAGAGAGAATGGGAAGGAGATATCCAGTTCGGAAGGATAATCAGCTTTGGTTAAAATGGTAAAGGGCGCGAAGCGTGAATTATGTTTCAGGCTGGTACACAATGCAGGCCAAAAACCTCTTCCTGCGATAATTTCGCCATCGGCACCGCGGCTGTTATGGTTCGATCCGAGCGTTGCCCCCGCGGCGATATTACTTTGTCCTTCTACAGTTGCAGCAATAAGGAACGAATTGTTGTGATGCTGCTCGTGGGCGGGAAATATCAGCGAATTCAATACTTCGCAGCACGAAATGGTGGAATTGTCGCCCAAAAATGAATTGATCAGCCTGGCACCGTATTTTAACTGCGAGTTTGATCCCAGCATAAACCGAACGGCCTTAACTCCGTAAAATATCCGGCACCCTTTTCCAACTATCCCGTTTACAAGCTCGCATCCTTCGCCTATCTGGGTAATAGCTTCCGGTGTGGAATCGATAGTAAGGTTCTTGAGTTTGTGGGCTCCTTTCAGATAGGCATCAGAGCCGGTCTTAACATCCTTGATAATGCTGCAGTTTTTAATAACGGTTCTATCGCCAATGGTTCCGTAATAACCGCGTTGGTTATCAAATTTCTTCTCAGTCATTTCGCGGAAACGGCGTTGCAGATCTGTGTTTTGCCTGTCGCGGCTCCAAAGCCAGGCATCGCCCGGAAGCATGCCATCAAATGGAAGTACGGCACGGCCTCCGTTTTCGTTGCAGATCTCCATCCAAACCCTGATATCCTCAGGTTCGCCTTCCGTAAGAATTCCATTCCCGAATTTGGCATGACTGGTTGTCGACATTTCATTCACATTGGTAATAATCACCTCATCTCCAATGATATAATAGGCCATGTAGTTTACATTGTCAACTACTACGTTATCCCCAAAATCGCAATTGATAATAATGCTGTTGTATAAACCAACCGGCATACGTAAGTCGTTAAACTCCAGGAAAAAAGACTCAAGTTTACCAATACGTACCAACCCAAAGAATTTACAGTTTTTAACCAACTCGGGATTGAATGCTTCCGAAACCATAAGGTTATTCCAGTCGTCGCAGGTATTCCGGTTGCGTACCAGAACTTCTATTTCGTGCGCATTCAGCTGCCTGTAGCGGCCACTATCCGGGTTTTGAAGATAGCGAAGGTAGTATTCGTCCTTGCCTTGTGGGATATATTGAGCGGGTATAAAATTGTGACCCAGCGTATTAAGTGGTTCTTTGCGGATGATGTTCATTCTGGTATATTTAATTTTATAAAATTATTGAAATGCTTGGGATATTGGGTATAGTTTTTAAAATTATTTCAAAATAACTTGTATGTTTTTGATAATGAGATCAATATGTAGTATTACAATAATTTCAGGTTTTACAGCACCTCACCCCGGCCATCGAAAGAGGGAAGAAGTGTCTAAGCTAAAAAGCTAAGACTTGATTTAATGAAAGGTCTTCCCTTTATCACAATCCACCCTTTTTCCTTCAAAGGGAGCTACGGAGAGATGGAGAATGGAGATAACAGAACTTGGGATTTGGATCTTGTATTTGGGATTTGGATCTTGCGTCTTGATCAATTCAATAATACTTCATCGATTCTATATCCTTAATAATTATTAACTTGATGATAATCTGAATTTTATAAATCTTACAATTATTAATAACTAGTTCAGAAATTTGAATTAGGCTGAAATCTCACTATCTTTGTATAAATAACGCCCTACTGCTATGAATCCTTATACATCTTACAACAGCGATGATACTATATGCGCCCTGTCGACACCGCCGGGAATTGGCGCCATAGCGATTGTACGACTTTCGGGGCCAGAAGCTATATCGATCAGCAGTCTATTTTTCAAATCGCGAAAAACCAACTTCACGGTTCAACAATTTGAAAGTCATACGGCGCATTTTGGTTATTTCTCTACTGAAAACGAAGTGATTGATGAAGTAGTACTAACTATTTTCCGCAATCCACATTCGTACACCGGTGATGATATTATCGAGATTTCCTGCCATGGTTCGGAGTATGTACAACAGCGGATTTTAGAAGTTTTGATTGATGCAGGAGCCCGTATGGCAAAGGCAGGTGAATTTACAATGAGAGCATTTCTGAACAGAAAACTCGATTTGTCGCAAGCCGAAGCCGTGGCCGACCTGATATCATCCCGGTCAAAAGTAGCTCATGACCTTGCTTTATTGCAGATGCGGGGCGGGTTTTCGTTAAAGATAAAAGAGATGCGCAGTCAGCTTCTTGACCTGGCATCCTTACTTGAACTGGAGCTTGATTTTAGTGAAGAAGATGTTGAGTTTGCTGATCGTGGTAAGTTGAAACAATTGATGAATGGTATTATCGATGAAATGAATAAACTTGCTTCGTCGTTTTCGTTGGGAAATGTTATTAAAAAAGGTATTCCGGTTGCCATTATCGGAAAACCCAATGTCGGGAAATCGACCTTGCTCAACGCATTCCTTAACGAAGAAAGAGCCATTGTAAGCGAAATCCCGGGCACAACCCGCGATACAATTGAGGATACATTTACCATACATGGAATTACTTTCAGGTTTATTGATACCGCAGGCCTCAGGTCGCATACAACTGATACTATCGAAACCATTGGCATTAGCCGTACGTATGAAAAAATCAAAGAAGCGTCTGTAATTCTATATTTGTTCGATATCAGTACTATTACTGTTGATGAAATCGACGAGTTAAAGATTGAGTTTCGCGATCACATTGATGACCCGGAGAAGCATTTCATGCTAATTGGGAACAAAACAGACCTGATGCTTGAAACACCACAACATATAACTGCCCTGTTCGATTTGGAAACCATTTTTATTTCAGCAAAGAGGAAAGAAAACATCAATCTGATTATAGAGCGTCTTCTGAAAACAGTGCAAACAGCCAATATAGGTGACCAGGCCATTGTGAGCAATGCCAGACATTACCATTCAATCAACAGCACCTTAAATGATTTAAATGCAGCCGCCAAAGGGGTAGAAGATAATATTCCAACCGACCTGATAGCGACGGATATACATTCAGCTTTGCATCACCTGGGTGAAATAACAGGAGAAGTAACAACGGAGGATATTTTGGGGAATATTTTCGGGAAGTTCTGTATCGGAAAGTAATCCCCCTTCTCTTTTTTTCCAACCATCTGTTTTTCTAATATTTACATAAATTATTTTTCAGTTTCTTGTTGCCCATTTGCACTTTATTCACTATATTTGTTGCTGATTTGTAGTCCAGATCTGTTGCCTCCCGTATCGGGCAACAAAAAAGGGAGATTATGTCACATACAGGCATACTCTGACATACATAGGCACCAACTGTCAATTATAGTCATATGAGCAGCAACTTAGAAATTACAAAAAACTGCCTCTGCTGTGGCAAAGAGTACACAGCTAAAACCCTTACTACCCGTTATTGCAGCCACGATTGCAACAGGCGTCATTACAAAAAAATTAAACGGGAAGAAAAAATCAGCAATTTTACCCAGCTCCAGGCCAATCCTGATCAGCCCGCTCCTATCCAAAGTGACATCTTATTACAGCAAAAGCAGTTTCTCAGCATTGATGAAACCGCACAACTCATTGGAGCCAGCCGCAGAACCATCCAGCGCCTTATTTCTTCCAACAAATTACATGTAAGTAAGGTAGGCAGCAGAACCATCATTACAAGAAAAGCAATTGATTATTTATTTTATTTCTCAGGGATATGAATGTCACACTTCGCCGTCGGACCAAAGGCTTAAAAAGCAGCCTTTATCTTGATTTCTATCATAAAGGTAAACGTCAGTTTGAATATCTGCAGCTATACTTGTACGTTCCACCTGAAAATGGAAAACTTACTAAAGCACAGAATGAGGAAAACAAAACAACCCTGGCATTGGCTGATTCTATCCGGGCCAAACGCCTTCTTGAAGTACAGAACGGTATTTACGGCTTTCAGGATCACGGTAAATTAAAAGGAAGTTTCCTGAGGTACATGGAAAATATGACTCAGAAACGCATCAGCAATATGGGTAATTATGGCAACTGGGATAGTGCTCTCAAACATCTGAAAAACTTTGTAAAAACAGATGTAACATTCTCTCAGATCGACAAAAAATGGCTCAATGACTTCAAGGAATACCTCGTTAACTCAGCTCAGACGCCGGCAGAGCAGCCTCTTGCACAAAATTCTGCATCTTCTTATTTTAACAAAGTGAGAGCTGCGCTAAAGCAAGCATTCAGGGATGGCATTATCCAACGCAATCCGGCAGACGAAATAACAGGAATAAAAATAACAGAGTCAGAACGCGAATTCTTAACATTATCCGAGCTTCAGGATTTAGCAAAAACTGATTGTGAAATCCCAATTTTAAAACAAGCATTTCTCTTCAGTGCATTAACAGGCCTCAGGTGGTCCGACATCAATAAAATGACATGGGCCGAAGTTCAGCATTCAGCTGAAATGGGCTACTATATACGTTTTACGCAGAAGAAAACCAAAGGTACCGAAACACAGCCAATTTCTGACCAGGCCTTTTCGCTTCTAGGTGAAAGATGTGTACCAAGTTCCCGTGTATTTACCGGGTTAAAATACAGTGCCTGGCATAACCTGCGATTGCAACAATGGGTAATGACAGCTAAAATCACAAAATCCATAACTTTTCATTGTGCTCGGCACACATATGCAACTTTACAGTTAACTTTGGGTACTGATATTTATACTGTTTCAAAGCTATTGGGCCATAAAGACCTTAAAACCACACAGATATACGCTAAAATTATTGATGATAAGAAGAAGCAAGCTGCTAACAAAATAACATTGTAATTATGACTATAGAAGGTGTATTAAATACTACATTTAGTAATGATGAAGGCTTCTTCGGATTTTTAAATCTGTTAAGTTCAGCCAATTTAACTTTCAAAGGTTCTCAAGTTATTATAGATACGGTAAAACAGGACAATTCAGAATTACGGTTTAATTCTATCTTAAACTTCGCTGAATATCGCGTAATATTAGACAATGCCTACTATTCTGCTGTTGAGGATATAAAGTATAATGTTAATACATTAACTGAATACAAATCAGATAAACTTTATTTTCTTATCGATTTGATAACAGAAATCGGATCTGCTAAAAATCTCCTCCAAAAAAATTCACAAGATCAATACCGACACAGTCTTTTTAAATTTTCTAACATTTCAAAAAACGTCAAATTTCAAGGTAAGTTTTTTGATGAATCTGCTTGCCAGGTACCATACTCATGGATGGACCACTATTTGTCAAAAATGTATACCTATTTATGCAATTTCAAAGATGTTACTGAAAAATTGAGTCCAGAAGAATATCCGCTTCCAAAATCGACCCCGGCACTAGCAAATGCCTCAACAGTTGAATCTCCTTTGAAATTTTTCGAGTACTTTTTCACTGATGGGGGTTTTAGTAAGTTTCACCAGGAGTTTATTTGCACACCAGAATTTCGTGATGCTCATGATCTTCATTATGATCCGATAAATGAAATAATAACCCATTATTATCAAGATTCGCTTACCGGTGATTGGCTGGAAACAACAAGATCTTTCTATTCTATTTTTGATTTAAAGCTCTATAATGAACATTTGTTAAGTAAAAAAATGATTGAAGATCATTTGAATAAACTTTTTGATAATAATTCAATTACTTCATTCCTTACTATTACGCTTATCCGGCTCAATTATTTATTATCTGAGGTTGAATCAAAAAGCCTTTTATCCAAATATCCAAAGTGTACAATGCCTATACTGGCAATAATACGTTTTATTAGAAACAAGTATGGTCATTTTATTCCTAACGATTTTCTACCTGAACTAACTGGGATTAATCCAAATGCAACTTATATCCCTTTGATCTCTCAAAAAAGTTTACCCTCAAAAAAAATAAATACGATTTATTCGTTCAAATTGAAATCAACAGAACCTTATACACTTTCAACTCTTTTATTTGAAAAACTCAAAAAGGACTCAAAATTCATTTCCGAAAACACAAATCCCCAAATCTTTCATCAAGCTTTTGATGGTTCTCTAATTGAACAACCTGAAAAGATTCGTTGGACAGTTATAAGTCAGAATAAATATCCCAACAAACACACACTAATATACTTGCTGGAAAAACTGGCAGCAGCCAACTTTATTGAAGAAGACATTGACCATAAAACTTTTCGTAAGCAAATCGAACTTATATTTTCTGACAGCAACGGTAAATCAATAAAAAACCTTGGTGTAAGTTTATCTAGCTTTAATCCGGAAAAACAAAAAGTGCATCTTTCTGATGAACTTGACGCCATTATCACATTTTTAACTGACACTTTAGCTAAATAGCTTAATTATTTAGCTTAACCTTAATTTTATAGCTTAACCACTCCCGGTTAAGCTATTTTTTTTTGTCTTTATTAACCCTTGTTATTATTACGCTCTTGTTGATTAGTAGCTTAATTCACCAATTAAGTATTCTGACATTTATACACTTGGAACCAGTATTGCAGATAAGTCAATCCGATTGAGCCTGTGACGTTACAGGCCTGATCATTAACCTTTAAATTATAAATATGGAAAAAGAATTAATGAACAAGCTAAACAAGATTGAACAGTTGATAACAGATCAATCTATTCTCCAAAAGGAGATGTTAAACTTCAATGAGACATGTCATTTCCTTGATATTTCTCCGAGTCATCTCTACAAGCTTACAAGCTCACGGCAAATTCCGAATTTTTGCCCTCAGGGGAAACGACTCTATTTCAACCGATTAGAGTTAAACCAATGGCTCCAACGCAATCGCAAAACTACATCTGATGAAATTGACCAGGCAGCAGCAAATTTTTTAATTAACAATAGGAGGAAATAAAATGTACGAAGATGATGATTATGAAAATAATGACTATGACGTATTCCCTGATATTCCTAAAAATCCGTATACGATGAGAAAAGTGGCAAGTATTATTAATAACCCGAAATTTGGTCGTAACAAGTTGCTAAAGCTTTTACGCAGTCACGGTATTATAGACGATTCCAATAAGGTCAATCCTGTATATTCCGAAGAATTCTATTTTGAAGAAGTCCGCTCCAATGGCCATTGCCCCTATTCAACTATGCAGTTTATTTCGCTTCGAGCTAAACCTCAAGGTATTACTCTTATTAAAAAACTAATTGACTCTGAAAATTGTGAATCAATTTCGGCATGAACGAAATGAACAATGAAGGCTATGATCCTTCTTATCCAGAGCAAATTGAACCGATTTTTAAATCAACCTCCGTTGATGACGAACAACCCGAAACAATAGAGCTTGAAGAAATCCTTCCTGTTAACAGAAATAGCTTTTTCGTATCCGGTGAAGCCTTACTCGAAATGGGAATTACCGATATACCGTATCTGGTTGACCCGCTCCTGCCCCAGGCAGGAGTGGTCTCCGTTGCGGGCAGTTCGGATATTGGAAAAAGTAGTTTTTTGCGGCAGCTGGGCTGTGCTATTGCTACCAAACGACCTGAATTTTTAGGATACACAATAAATGCAAGGTACAACCATGTAATCTACGTTAGTACCGAAGACGATAAAACAGCAATGGCTTATCTTTTGCACAAACAAAATGTGGATGGTTTGGCTCCTTCTGAATACAGAAACTTTAGTTTTGTTTTTGATACCGATAATTTGGTACATAAGCTTGACACTGAATTATTATCTAATCCGGCGGATTGTGTGATAATTGATACATTCACGGATATCTATGGTGGCGACATGAATGTAACAAATAAGGTACGAAATTTCCTGACTGACTATTCCACGTTGGCAAACAGGCATTCCTGTTTATTTATCTTCTTACACCATACCGGCAAAAAAACGGAATATTCAGCTCCTTCAAAGAATAACCTCCTGGGAAGCCAGGGTTTTGAAGCCAAAATGAGATTAGTGATAGAATTACGCCAGGATAAAACTATCCCGGAACATCGTCATATGTGTATTGTTAAAGGCAACTATTTACCGCAGGAATATAAGCAGGACAGCTACAAACTGTATTTCGATGAAAATATGTTATTTACAAATACAGGTGAACGTGTTCCATTTGAACATCTCGTGGGCTGTATGCGCGAAGATATACTTCAAAAACCCGAATATCTTCTTGCCGTAAGTTTCAGGCGCGAAGGTTTCTCATACCGGAAGATAGTTGATAAATTAAACGATCTTGGCTACCACGTCCGTAAAACCACAATTTCAAAATGGGTAAAGCAGGTAGCCATTCTATCTGCTACAGATGAAGAGTCAGATGTTGAATCTGAAACAGAAGAATAAATCTTCATAGTTATTGACTGTCCGCTGGTCGTTTCCCCTAAGGTAAAAGGTCAGCGGACATTTTTTTTACCCCCGTTTAGCAATCTATTTATGGATAACCCCATTTACCAATGCTTGTTATTAATCTTCTAAATACCCAATTCCCATTTCTTTTATAGCATAACCCCATTCTCATTGCAATCATTATGCAGTCTTTGGACTGTCAATGTCAATAATTTTCCTAATAAAATACAACTTACAAATAAAAGTGTAATTTTACAATGAATTACTTTTTTTGTTATTGTATTAACCATGTATTAGGAGCTTATGAATCTGGCCCAGATTGAAATCAACATACAGCAATTACTCCAGTCCTATAACCCGGCTACGTTCATTTTCGACTTAATTTTAGCATACGGCCATCCCAAATCTACTATTACCCGCTTACAAAAAGGTGGATTAAATCTTTCACAACTGCCTGATGAGGTTGCATGGAAAAAGAAGCTTTTCTTCAAAATTGCAGTAAATGAAGATGTACATGAACTCATGTCAGCGATTTTGAAAAATGCGAAAGCTAATAAACACAGCCCTCGATTTATAGTAGTTACGGATTATGTGGCATTCCTGGCTTTCGATACCAAAACACGTGATACTCTTGATATCTCCCTCCTTGATTTAGCTAAACATGTTGATTTCTTTCTTCCCTGGGCTGGCATGGAAAAAGCACAGCACCAGGTCGAGAATCCTGCGGATGTTAAAGCTGCCGAAAAGATGGCTAAGCTTTATGACGAAATCAAGAAGGACAATCCAACAAACACCCAGGAAGAAGTTCATAGCCTCAATGTCTTCCTTTCACGCTTGTTATTTTGCTTTTTTGCTGAAGATACCGGCATATTTGATCAAGCTCAGTTCACCAATTCAATTCAAAGCCATACACAGCAGGATGGCAGTGACTTGAATACCTACCTCGACAAGTTGTTTGAGGTCATGAACACCGATAATGTATCACGTAGTAATCTGCCTGCCTACCTCGATTCATTCCCTTATGTAAATGGTGGTTTGCTCAGGAATTATCATCCGGCACCTTCTTTCTCCAGGCGCAGCCGTCAGTCATTAATTGACAGTGGCGGCATGGAATGGAAAGACATTAATCCTGATATTTTTGGTTCCATGATTCAGGCGGTAGTTACCCCTGAACATCGTGGTGGCCTGGGTATGCATTATACCAGTGTGCCCAATATCATGAAAGTTATACGTCCGCTTTTCCTGGACGAATTATACGAAGAATTTGATTCTGCAATTGGCAATAAAACAAAACTGAAAGCCTTATTAAAGCGCATCTGGAACATTAAGATATTCGATCCTGCCTGTGGTAGTGGCAATTTCCTTATTATAGCATACAAAGAGCTACGTCGTCTGGAAATGAAGATTTTCAGAGAGCTTAACGAGATGGCCTTTTCGGAAATAAAACTCGACAACTTCTACGGCATCGAACTTGACGACTTCGCACACGAAATCGCCATCCTTTCACTCTGGCTTGCTGAGCATCAGATGAACCAGGAATTCTTTAAAGAGTTTGGCCGTACAAAGCCGACTTTACCATTAACAGAAACAGGTAATATTATTCATGGTAACGCAACCCGTTTAGATTGGGAAACTGTTTGTCCTAAAATTGAAGGAGATGAGATTTGTATTTTGGGGAATCCGCCTTATAAAGGCTTCTCACAACAAGAAAAATCGCAAAAAGAAGATTTATTTTGGATCCTAAAGTCAACAACTAAACTTGATTATATATCATGTTGGTTTATTAAAGGTGCTAGGTACATTGAAAACTTTGCAGCAGAGCTTTCTTTTGTTTCAACAAACTCAATTTGTCAGGGCGAACAAGTCGATTTACTTTGGCCATTACTTTTGAATAATAATCTTGAAATTAGTTTTGCACATCAATCTTTCAAATGGACAAATAATGCAAAATCAAATGCTGGTGTTACTTGTGTGATTGTTGGTATTAGAAATTATTCTAACAATTCAAAATATTTATATACTGGTACTCACGTTGAGAGAGTTAATAATATTAATCCATATTTAACTACCTCCAAAATACTTACAGTTCCAAAAAGGAATAAACCACTTTCCTATTTACCATCAATGGTACTTGGAAACATGCCAAATGACTTTGGACATTTACATTTTACAGTAGAAGAGAAAAATCCAATAATTCAAGAATACCCTGAGTCGATTAATTTTTTCAGAAAAGTTATTGGTTCACAAGAATTTATCAAAGGTATTGAAAGATGGTGTTTGTGGTTGAATGATAATGATGCCCCAACTGCTTACGAAATTTTGCCAATTTCGGAAAGGCTGTCTTTAGTGAAAAAGGAAAGATTAAAAAGTATTAAAAAGTCTTACAACAAATTTGCATCAAAACCACATAGATTTATTGAAATAAGACATCAGAATACAAATTCATTGATTATTCCTGGGACCTCTTCTGAAAATAGAGAGTATTCTCCAATAGGGTTATTAAATAATGATGTAATCATTAATAACCTCGCATTTGCTATATATGATCCTGAGTTATTTGTTTTTAGTGTATTATCTTCAAATATGCATAATCTTTGGGTAAGGGCAGTGGGTGGTAGCCTAGAAACTCGTATCAGATATTCCTCTGTTTTATGTTACAATACTTTTCCATTCCCAATCATAAACTTAAATCTGAAACAAGAACTAGAAAAACAAGCCTATAATATCATTGAAGAAAGAGAAGAACATTCCGAAAAAACAATTGCCCAACTATACGACCCCAAGAAAATGCCTGAAGGCTTGCGTGAAGCTCATCGTCAGAATGACCTTGCTGTTGAACGTTGTTACCGAAGCAGGCCTTTTGAAAGTGATGAAGTACGCCTTGAATATCTTTTTAAACTCTATGAGCAGATGATTGCAGAAGAAAAAGAGCGAAACGGGGAATTGAATTTCGATAAGCCTAAATCCAAAAAGACAAAAAGAAAAGTATGACTGATTTAGTCAATGTTACCTATGCTCGTACAGGGCAAAGCTCTAAAATCAATAGCCTTGGAATGCGCGAAATGCAGGCAAAAGCATATCAGGTTCGCGATGCACAGTATATTTTAATCAAAGCCCCGCCTGCATCAGGTAAATCACGTGCCTTGATGTTTATTGCCTTGGATAAATTGGTTAACCAGGGCCTTAAAAAGGTCATTGTCGCCGTGCCTGAGAAATCAATTGGTGGTTCCTTTGCTAAAACTAACCTGAAAGATTTTGGCTTTTTTGCCAATTGGGAGCCCAATGATGAGTATAATCTATGTACGCCCGGCATGGATGGCAGCAAGAGCAAAGTTCAGGCTTTCAAGAATTTTCTCAATAATCACGAAAAGATATTGATTTGTACACATGCCACTTTGCGTTTCGCTTTTGAAGAGATAGACGAGCAGATGTTTAATGATGTACTCCTGGCTATTGATGAATTCCATCATGTCTCAGCCGATAGCGATAGCCGTCTGGGTGAGCTGATAAGGGATGTTATGAAAAAAACAACTGCTCACAGTGTCGCAATGACTGGTTCTTACTTTCGTGGAGATGGAGTTCCCGTTCTTGCACCTGAAGATGAAGCGAAATTCACCAGGGTTATTTATAATTATTATGAACAGCTCAACGGCTATACCTATTTAAAATCCTTAGGCATAGGTTATCATTTCTACCAGGGCAAATACACTTCAGCTGTTCAGGAAGTTTTGGATACAGATAAAAAAACAATACTCCATATTCCAAACGTAAATTCTGGCGAATCGACCAAGGACAAGCATAATGAAGTGGATTTGATTATTGATGGGATTGGTAATATTGTCAAAGTTGACTCCAATACGGGTGTAATATTCATCGAACGTTACAAAGATGGTAAGATTATAAAAGTCGCCGACCTGGTTAACGACAATCCAAAAGATCGGGATAGAATAGTTGGCTACCTCAGGGAAATCAAATCGCTTGATGATATGGATTTGATAATTGCATTAGGAATGGCAAAAGAAGGATTCGACTGGCCCTGGTGCGAACATGCTTTAACTATTGGTTACAGGGGTTCATTAACTGAAATCATTCAGATAATTGGCAGGGCTACCCGTGACAGCAGCAATAAAACACATGCTCAGTTTACAAACCTTATTGCTCAACCCGATGCAGCTGATGATGAAGTAAGGTTATCTGTGAATAACATGCTGAAAGCGATTACAGCTTCATTGCTAATGGAACAGGTTCTGGCCCCGAATTTTAATTTCAAAACAAAATTTTCGGATGAGGATATTGCTGAACCAGGAGATATCAAAATCAGGGGATTTAAAACTCCAAGTTCTAAAAGGGTAAAAGACATTATTGATACCGATCTTAATGACTTAAAGGCATCTATTCTTCAGGATGATACAATGCTCAAAGCAATGACAGGCAATATCGACCCTGAGGTAATCAATAAGGTCTTAATCCCGAAAATCATAAAGATAAAATACCCGGAACTAACAGACGAAGAGTTGGAAGAAGTCCGCCAGTATGTTGTTGTTGATTCTGTCATTAAAAGTGGAGTTATAACTGAAATCGGCGATAAGCGTTTTATCCGTATGGCAGGCCAGTTTATAAATATTGATGATTTGCACATCGACTTGATTGATAGTATTAATCCATTCCAGAAGGCATATGAAATCCTCTCTAAGTCAGTCACAACAAAGGTTTTAAAGGTAATCCAGGATACAATTGAAGCCACGCGGATTCAGATGTCATTTGAAGAAGCATCCTTACTTTGGCCAAAAATCAATGCCTTTTTTAAGACATTTAACAAAGAACCAAGCCTGCAATCTACCGATCCTCTTGAAAGAAGAATGGCTGAAGCTATTATTTATCTTAAGGAACAAAAACGTAAAGCTCAAAATGGACAAGTATAAAAGATTACAGCAAATCTTTGACGATGACCCATTAGGCTTATTAGATATTAAGCCCTCATCTTCACCTGCCCGGAATGCAGATGAAAGGCTGGTGGCTTCATTCCAGGAAATTAATGACTTCTATGAAAAGTACAATCGCTTACCCGCACTCGGTGGTGGCATCCAGGAACATCAATTGCATTCACGTTTAACATCATTGAGAGAAAATCCTGTCAAACATGAGATGCTTTTAGGTCATGATAAATTTGGCCTGCTTAATTACGTTGGTAAAAAAATCAATTCTCTTGATGATATTCTGGATGATGATATCCTGGGCTTATTTGATGATGATTCTGAAGGCCTTTATGACTTGAAACATGTACCTGAAATAGACAAGGAAAGAGCAGCCACTGATTTTGTTGCAAGGCGCAAACCCTGCAAAGATTTTGATAAATATGAAGAACGTTTTAAAAAAGTGCAGAATGACTTACGAAATCAAAAGCGTCTGATAGTAGAATTCAAGTTGGATAATTTAAGGGAAGGCAGTTATTATGTTCATAATGGGGTACTGTTTCTAGTCGAGAAAATTAACATAACGCAAAAAGAGCATTATAAGTCCGATGGCACAAGGGTAAAGGAAGATGGGCGCACCAGGTGTATTTTTGAAAATGGTACTGAATCAAATATGCTGAAGCGTTCCGTCGAAAAAATTCTTTATGTGAATGGTAAAGCAATAACCGAGAATGCAGATGAAGTTAATGAGCAATTCCTTGAACATTTCAATGAAATAACGGAAGAGGATGAAGCATCAGGATATATTTACATACTAAAATCCAAAAGCGAGAAGCAGGAAATAAAAGCAATCCGCAATCTGTACAAGATTGGTTTTTCAAAAATTACCGTAGAGGACAGAATTAAAAATGCAAGCCAGGAACCTACATATCTTATGGCCGATGTCAGGATTCTTATGGTCTATAAGTGCTATAACATGAACACTCAGAAGCTTGAACTCTTTTTGCATAACTTCTTTGGTAGTTCATGTTTGAATATCGATGTGTTTGACAAAAATGGCAACCGGCATACTCCTCGCGAATGGTTCATCGCACCAATTGAAATCATTGAACAAGCCATTCACTTTATTATTTCAGGCGAAATTGTTAAATATAAGTATGATTCAATAAATGAAAGAATTATCACTAGATTTTAAAAGTCTTTTTACACCACTTAACATCTTCTTTCTAATTTAAAATAGTGCATATAATAACAAAAGATTATGAACGAATTTGTATCAATTGCATATTTAAAATATCAGGGTACAGCTGTTGAAGAAGGCATGATGGATATGAAAAAAGCAGCACTTGCATTGACTGGATTTGATGACGCCCTTAGGTTTGCATTAATTCAGGAAAATCCAATTTTCAATGAAATCGATTTTGAAATTCCTGTTAAAATACATAAAGGTAGTTGGTTAGTACAAATTCCTGATAATAATGATTTCTTAATAATTAAAGGTGCGCTTGCATGGATGGCTGTAAATTATTTTGGAAGTGCTTTGAGTGAAATGGCTAAAAATGATTTTAAAGACTTTGGATTCAAAGACATTTTTAAATCTGCAATAAAATCAATTACCTGGTCTATCAAACTTGCTACTCATGTTAAGAGCATGCGTTTTAAAAAGTTTGATAATGTAAAATTCAATGATAACAATACACTCGTTGGGGTTCCGAATGAGTATGGCGATTATCTTTATCTGCCTAAGACGCTTTGGAATTTATAACCATACTACCAAACGCCATCTTGCCTTACAGTTTTGTGAACCGGATAAAACCATTGATGCGGTTATAAAAAAGCAACAGCCTTCGGAAACAAACCTTGAACGCTTCGAAAGGCTT